>JBDNFZ010000175.1:0-2423 GCA_041689555.1 Opitutaceae bacterium
AAAGCGGCACTGCGACTCATCGTGACTTGCACGCCGGCATGGACACCGGATTGCCTGATCTTCGACGAACCGCCGTCCGGGGTGGCGAAACCTGTTGGCGCGGATTCTGCAAAAAAACTATGAGCATTCTCTCCTTTCTTGGGCGGAGTCGCGTCGTCATCTTCGTCCTCGGCTCCGGTGGCGTGGTCGTGGGCACAGCGATCACGGCGCTAGTATTACTTTGTTACCTCTCTCCCAATTTCTGCGCAGATTTTCACAGGGAAAGTAACCCAATAGGTTACATTGTGATTGGAGCAAATTCCCGCTGGAAAGTAACGGAGTAATACTAGCGACCCGCGGGAACTTTCAACCGGGCGATCCGCGGGCAAATCTTGCGGTCACCGCGTCGGGATTCAGCCTCGATGACGACGCGGCGGTGAAAGAACCAAGCGCACCAACATGACGACGATCCTTTCCTCTCTCGGCCGCCCGTTGCCCGCGCTGGCGGCGCGCTGGATCGCGCACTTTCACATGGAACGAATCCCGCAGGAAGGCGCATGGTTCTCGCCGGGTTATACCAGCGACGAGGTGGTGGCTTCGGCGGCGTTGCCCGTCCGCTACGGCGGGGAACGGCGAATCTACAACTCGATCCACTGTGTGCAGACGCGCGACGATTTCTCCGGTATCCACCGGCTGAAGACCGACGAGTATTGGCACTTCTACGATGGCGATCCGGTGGAGTTGCTCCTGCTGCACCCCGACGGCCGGGGCGAGACGGTCAGGCTGGGGACCGATGTTTTCGCCGGAGAGCGGCGGCAGTTTTTGGTGCCGCGCGACGTATGGCAGGGGGCGCGTCCGTTGGGCGGGGACGATGCCTGTGCGTTGATCGGAAACTCGATGGCGCCGGCTTTCGATTATGCTGATTTCGAGATCGGCTACCGGGAAGAATTGCAGGCGAAGTATCCGGACTGGGCGGGGCCCATCGCTGCGCTGACGCGTGACGAGCACGCGCGGAGGCCGGCGGGAGGTTGATGCAAGAAAGAGTTGTCGCGTGAGGGTGGCTCGGGACAGATAGCGGTTCAAGCTAACGCCCATGCCCGCCCTCGCACTCGATTTTCACACCTTTAAGAAGCGGGTGCCGCTCACGATCAGTCGGGGCACATCGACGCACACGACGGTGGGTTGGTTGCGGTGGGAGGAGGAGGGGGTCGAGGGCTGGGGCGAGGCGGTGCCGTTTGCCATCGACGAGCATCCGCAGACGGTCGATTCGCTTTCGGCCGCGTTTGCGGCGCTGCGGGGCTGGCTGGAGCGATCGACGGCGTGGGAGCGTCTCGACATTGACCGGCGGTTGCGCGCGGAGGGCGCGCCGTCGGCTATGATCGCGGCGGTGAACGTGGCGCTTTACGACTGGCTTGGGAAACGCCTCGGGCAACCGGTGTGGCGGCTGCTCGGGTTGCCGGCGGTGGACGGTCCGTTGACGTCGGTGACGGTCGGGATCGCGACGCCCGAGGCGGCGGCGCAGCGCGTGAGGCTCTGGCTGGAGTCGGGCGACGTGCGTGCGTTTAAGGTGAAGCTCGGCTCGAAGGCGGGCGCGGAGGCGGATCGCGCGATGTTTGCGGCGGTGCAGGCGGCGATTCCGGCGGGGATGCGCGTGAGTGTGGACGCCAACGGCGGTTGGTCGCTCGACACGGCGATCACGATGGCGGCGTGGCTGGCGGCGCGCGGGGCGGATCATCTCGAGCAGCCGTTGCCGCGCGGGAGCGAGGCGGAGTTGGCGACGCTGCGCGCGACGATGACGATTCCGCTGATGGTCGACGAAAGTTGTCGCACGGCCGACGAACTTGCGCGGCTCGTGGGCAATATCGACGGGATCAACATCAAGCTCATGAAGTGCGGCGGCCTCGATGGCGCGCTGCGGCTCGTGCATACGGCGCGGGCGCACGGATTGAAAATTTTGGTCGGTTGCTACGGCAACAGCGCCCTCGCCAACACGGCGGCCGCGCAGCTCGGCGGGCTCGTCGACTACTTGGACCTCGATAGTCATCTCAATCTAGAGGATGATGCTTTCCGAGGTGCGACGCTCGTGGCCGGGCGACTCCGCCTTTCCCCTCAACCCGGCTTCGGTGTTTCCCATGTTTGATCCCACTCCCGAAATGATCCGCCGGCCGCAACGGCTGGCGATTTTGCAACACGGCGGATTCACCGCCCGCCATGGCAAGACCGGGTTGTCGCTGCTGCGCTACCGTGGCGCCGAGGTCGTCGCGGTCATCGACCGCGAGACGGCGGGCCGTTCGTTGCGCGAGGTGAGCCAAATGCCGGAACTGCCGGACATCAAGGTCGTGGCCAGTGCGGCCGAGGCGCTCGCGAGCCGTCCCGAGGCGCTCGCCATCGGGATTTCGCCGAGCGGCGGGATCGTGCGCGAGGAATGGTGGGGCGACTTGCGG
>JBDNFZ010000176.1:0-3136 GCA_041689555.1 Opitutaceae bacterium
CGGCGGATGTTGACCTTGCAGTTGTTCGCGATGCCCGCGTGCGTGATCGATTCGTAGACGGATTTGTAGGCGTCCTGCAGCTCGATGTATTTGCCCACGACGCCGATCGTCACCTCGTGCTTCGGGTTGAGAATGCGGCCCACGATCTGCTCCCAGATATTCTTCTCCGACGGCGGATTTTTAAGCCCGAGGAGGTCGATCACGAGTTGGTCCATGCCCTCCTTCTGCAACGCCAGCGGGAGTTGGTAGATCGAGGTGTCGACGTCCATGCACTCGATCACGGCCTTCACCGGCACGTTGCAAAACATCGAGATCTTATCGCGGAGATCGTGGTCGAGCGGGTGATCGGTGCGGCACACGAGGACGTCGGGCTGGATGCCGATCTCGCGCAGTTTCGCGACCGACTGCTGGGTGGGCTTGGTCTTGAGCTCGCCCGCCGCCTTCAGGAACGGCACGAGCGTCACGTGGATGAAGACGCAGTCCGTCGGCCCCACTTCGAGCGCGAACTGCCGCATCGCCTCGAGAAACGGCAGGCCCTCGATATCGCCCGTCGTGCCGCCGATCTCGGTGATGAGGATGTCCACGTCTTTGCCGCCGGAATAAATGCGTTCCTTGATCTCGTTGGTCACGTGCGGGATCACCTGCACGGTCTTCCCGAGGTAGTCGCCACGCCGCTCCTTTTGGATCACGGCCTCGTAGACTTGGCCCGAGCTGAGGCTGTTGAGCCGGGAGAGCTTGCCGCTCGTGAACCGCTCGTAGTGCCCGAGATCGAGGTCGGTTTCCGCCCCGTCCTCCAGCACGTAGACTTCGCCGTGCTGATACGGGCTCATGGTGCCGGGATCGACGTTCAGGTAGGGGTCGAACTTCTGGATGCGCACCGTCAGGCCGCGCAGCTCGAGGAGCGCGCCCAGCGACGCCGCGGTCAGGCCCTTGCCCAGCGACGAAACCACTCCGCCGGTCACGAAGATGTATTTCATCGGCGAGGGTTAAACGCCCGCTTCTCCCGCGCGCAAGCAAAAGCTCGTCCCGCTACGATCCTAGCGGACCAGCAACGCCACCACCGCCGCCGCGCCCGCCACCAGCACGCAAACCAGCAACGCCCAGAGCGCCCATTTCAGCAGCTTCGCGATCAGCCAAATCGCCGCCGCCGCGACGATCGTCGCACACGCCGCGACCAACCACGGTGGATAATCCTTCAACGAAGCGGACACCGCCGCGGCGGATTGATAAAAAGCGCTGGCCATCGGCACGTTCCTCGCCCGCTCCGCCCGTCGCCGCCAGCAAAATGATTTGCCCCGCTCCGCGCCCGCCGCCCAACTCCGCCAAATGCAATCCAAGCCTCAGCTCCTTTGCTGGCTCACCTGCGACGGTGTCCACCTCGATCCCGGCTCCGGCAAACACACCATTCTTGGCGTCTTCTCCAACATCAAGGGCCACAAGTTCCCCGTCACCCACCCTTTCATGGTCTGGTTCATGACCCTCACCGACTGCTCCACCGGCGAGCACAAGATGCGCATCTCCATGGGCCTCGACCCCACCCAGGTCCAGCCTCTCATCGAGCGGCCGTTCGAGTCCCAGAGCCCTCTCCACCGCATCAATCTCATCAACGAGATTCGCAACCTCACGTTTCCCCAGCCCGGCGATTACCACCTGTTGATCGAGATCGACGACGAACCCATCCTCGCCACCAACCTCACCGTCACCGACTGACCCCTCGTTAATCCTCTTACCCTTCTTACTCCTCTTATATGCTTCCCGAGTCCTACGATCTCATCGGCGCCGGCAATCCCATCATGGACCTGCTCGCGCGCGTCCCCGACGAATTCCTCACCCAACACGTCCGCGGCGAAAAGGGCGGGATGGTGCTCGTCGATGCCGACGAGATGCACCGCCTCGTCACCCAGCTCCACGCCAGCCCGGTCCGCGCCCCCGGCGGTTCCGCCGCCAACACCGTCGTCTCGGCGGCCCGCCTCGGCCTCCGCACCCGCTACCTCGGAAAGATCGGCTCCGACGAGACCGCCGACACCTACCGCCAAAACTTCCTCGACCACGGTGTGGACGGATCGCGCTTCAAACGCGCCCCGCTCCCCAACGCCCGCTGCCTTTCCCTCATCACGGCCGACGGCCAACGCACGCTCCGCACCTGTCTCGGCGCCGCGATGACGCTCTCGCCCGACGAAATCAGCCCGGCCGATTTCGCCGGCAGTCGGCACGCCCACATCGAGGGCTACCTGATGTTCAACCCCGCGCTCGCCCAAGCCGTCGTCACCTCCGCCCGCGCCGCCGGTTGCACCATCAGCATCGACCTCTCCTCCTTCGAAGTCGTCAACGTCGCCCGCGATTGGATTCACGCCCAGCTCCTTGAGGGCGTCGACATTGTCTTCGCCAACGAAGACGAGATCCACGCCCTTTATCAGACCAAGACTCCCGCCTACGACGAGCTCGCCAAACGTCTCGCCAGCCACGGCGGTCTCGCCGCCGTGAAGATGGGCAAGGACGGTGCCTGGATCGCCCGCGGCGCCGAGCTTCATCGCATCGAACCCGTCGCCGTCAACCGTGCCATCGACACCACCGGCGCCGGCGACGCCTGGGCCGCGGGCTTCCTCAACGGCTACCTCCGCGGTTGGAGTCTTCCCGCTGCCGGCGCCCTCGGTTCCGTCCTCGGCGCCGAGTGCGTCCAGCACATCGGCCCCGCCATCCCCGAATCCCACTGGCCCGCGGTCCGCACCCGCGCCGCCGCCCTCGCCACTGCGTAGGAGCAAATTTATTTGCGATCCCCGCCGCGTCTCCCTCCCGGAAACGCGGCGTTTTTATTTCCGCCGGAAACCTCCCCCCGCCACCACGGTTCCCCCTTATTCCTCCTACTCCTCTTACCCCTCTTATCGCGCCACGCTATCCCTCGCCTCCGTCACCAAACGTTACGGTCCCCTCACCGCCCTTGACGGCGTCTCGCTCGACATCCTGCGCGGCGACTTCTTCGGACTTCTCGGTCCCGACGTGTAGCTTCGGCAAGCGTGCGTAACTCCGGGGCGGGTTCCTGCTACGATGGGCGGAACCATGGCAAAGACATCAATGAGCTCACTGGGCGAGGCGTCCGCGGAACTGCAAATGCTGGCGCAACGCCTCAAGACGTGGC
>JBDNFZ010000177.1:0-2488 GCA_041689555.1 Opitutaceae bacterium
GCGGCGCCTGATTGCAAAAGCCAGCGCCGTCGCGCCAAAAATGAGAGCGTAGGTCGAAGGCTCCGGAACCGCAGAAAGCGTTCCGTTGATCCTGAAGTCATCGATCCGCAGCGTCCCACCACCGCTCGATGCGCCCGAAGCATAGAGCCGAAAGGTCGTCGCGCTCGAAAACGTCAATGAAACCGACTGGTTTCCGCTGGAATACCAATTCGAATCGTTGGTGAGAGAACCGCCGAGCAACGAGCCGGCATAGCTATCCGCACTGGAACGCAAAGAGAACGCGGTCGGCCCGGTGTCCGTGGACCGACTGCCGAATGAAACCGAGGTCACACTGAGCGAATAGCCGGCGCTTGGCGTGAGGGTGAACGTGAAATAGTTGGTCCCCGGGGCCGAGCCGGTCCAACCCGTTTGGACGATCGCCGAGGAACCTGAACCCGCCGAATAAACCGGCGAAGGAACGGTTACGGTGGGCGAAGTGCTGCCGCCGAAGTTTCCGGCGGTCAGGTTGGCGGCGACGGACGTCGCGGCAGTCGTGTTTCCCGTGAACGAATAGACCGCGATCTGGGCGTGGGACAGCGATGCCGTGCCAATCAAAACCGCTGCGACCGCTCCGTGGCACGCATTCATTTCGGAGGAGAACTAGGATGGGCTCCTAATTTCTTTCAAGCCTTTAACGCGACTGGCGAAAAGCTGTCCAACGCGGCCAACTCATGGTTCCGTCTGTCGACAGAGGATCCAGCGAGGACCTTCTCAAAAGTGGTCGGGGCGATAGGATTCGAACCTACGACCTCCTGGTCCCAAACCAGGCGCTCTACCAGGCTAAGCTACACCCCGAAACACGCCGGACAGCACGCGGCTTCATCCGACCTGTCAAGCCCGCCGCCCAGATATCGCTCCTCGGGAATTGTTAATAATCTCTGCTTGCCTCGCTTTTAGATTGGTTCTCTGCTCCGCGCTCAACTTCCCACCATGGACACCATCTCTCGCGAAAACAACAGCATGCTCCCCGTCGGCGGTATCATCGTCGGCGTCATTGCTCTCCTGCTCGGCGGCTATGCCGCTATCAGCCTCTCCAAGGTCAACAAGAGCCTTGCGGCCCACGAAGAGAAGATCGCGAAGATCGACGGGATCGAGTCCCAAGTCGGCACCGCCGCCGCTTCGGCCGATAAGGCCATCAAGGATGTCTCGGCCCTGACCCGTTCGACGCAGGATGCGTTTAACCAAGTCGGCGGCGAGCTCGCCAACCAGCGCGCGGCCATCACCAAGATCGAGGAAGCCGCCAAGAAGCCCGTGGTTGTCGCCGGCAAAAAAAGCGGCGGCGAGCCTGCGGTCGCCGGTCCCGGCGAATACGTCGTCAAGGGCGGCGACTCCGGTGCCAAGATCGCCCGCGCGAACGGCGCGAATCTCGCCGATCTTATCGCGGTGAATCCCGGCGTGAATTGGAACAAGCTCAAGGTCGGCGACAAGGTGAAGTTGCCCAAGAAGTAAGCCCAAAGATTTTTTTCTTTCGCGAAAGCCTCCTCGCCCTCGTCGGCGCGGGGGCTTTTTCTTTTCCCCATGAGCACATCGGATTCGCCGGCAGGTCCGGCGCGTTGGGATAAAATATCCGCGCAAACGACCGCGAGCACGCGGGTCTTTGATTTGACGAGCGCGCGCTACCGGCATCCGCGGCGAGCGGTCGAGCGGGACTTCGTGGTGATCGCGGCGCCGGATTGGTGCAATGTAATCGCCCTTACCCCAGGCGGTCATCTTGTGCTCGTGCGCCAGTTCCGCTTTGGCATCGATGCCTTTTCGCTGGAGATTCCCGGCGGCGTGATCGACCCGGGTGAGGAACTGCTGGTGGCGGCGGTTCGCGAGCTGGGCGAGGAAACCGGCTACGCTGGTTCGTCGGCGCGGTTGTTGGCGAGCATGCACCCGAACCCTGCGATTCAAAACAACCGGTGCCACTTGGTGCTGGTCGAGAATGCGATCCCGAGCGGCCCGCCGGCGTGGGATCACGACGAGGAGATCGAGGTGGTCACCGCGCCGGTCGACGAAGTTCTCGATTGGGCCCGGCAGGGGAAAATCACCCACAGCCTGGTCGTCTGCGGTCTCATGCATTTTGAGCCGCTCTGGCGCGCCCGCAGCGGCGGTGGCGTTTGACTCGGGAAGGCGGACGAATTCCCTCCATCTACCGTGACCATGTTTTCACCCACCTTCGCCAATGACCCTGCCGCGCTCGGGCCGACGGACGGCCACTTGGTTCCGCCGCCGCTGGAGCGGGAGGTTCGGCGGATCTACGAGCGCAGTCCGCTGTATGGACGAAGGTTTCCGCTGCATCCCAATCCTCTCCACTGGTCCTGCTATCGCGAGATCCCGGCGCTTTCCAAGAAAGACATCGTCGATCAGGGGCATCAGGCTTTCTTCGCCGACTACCGGGTGATTGAGCGGGGCCTGGCCGACAAGACCTTCGAGTATGAAAGCACCTCGGGCACGACGAGCGGCCCGA
>JBDNFZ010000178.1:0-4962 GCA_041689555.1 Opitutaceae bacterium
AGCAGGTCGCGCACCATGGCGAGGTTATCGGGTTGGGCCAGTCGTTGCTTGATGGGGACGGTGGGTTTCATCCCCAGGGGCGTATACGATTTCGGCGGCCCTGTTCCGCTTTATTTTATGGGCCAAGCGCAGCGCTAGCCCTTGCGCAGCGCCCAAAGCTGACGCGATTGGGTGATCGTCTTCCGCAGCACATCGGGAGTCAGCGCCTGCTTGGGATCGTCGCCGATCCCCTTCGCCGGCTCGACGTGGGCCTCGATGCAGAGACCGTCCGCGCCATAAGCCACAGCGGCCAGCGCCGCCGAGGGCACGTAGCTCGCCTTCCCGACAGAGTGCGAGGGATCCACCACGACCGGCGCCCAGGTTTTTTCCTTTAAGAGCGGCGTGATGCTCTCGTCGGGGTGATTGCGGTAGCCGTCGAGGGTGGGCGTGGTTCCGCGCGGACACAGGATCACGTTGGGATTGCCAAACGCCGCGATGTATTCCGCCGCCGAGATAAACTCGTTGAGCGGACCCATGTGAATGCTGCGCTTGAGGAGCACCGCCGTGTTGTCGCGCCCGCCGATCGCTTTGCCAATGGCGCGGAGCAACGAGTAGTTGAGGGCGTTGCGCGCACCCACTTGCAACGTCGTTACGCCCGCGTCGAGGGCGAGCGCGATGTGCGCCTCCTCCATGACTTCCGTGTCCACGGGCAATCCGGTCCGGCGCGAAGCTTCCATCAAAATATCGAGCGACTTCACGTCGCCCTGGAATGAATAAGGATTGGTGCGCGGCTTCCACACCCCGCCTCGCAGCGCATTCGCCCCGGCTTCCTTAACCGCCGCCGCGGTTTCATAGAAGTAATTCGGATTCTTCGGGTCGATCGTGCACGCCCCGGCGATGATGAAGAGCTCCTCACCCAGCGTCACGCCGCCGATCTTGATGCGGTGGCTGGCGAGGTCCGACCGCTTGTCCATGAGTTTGAACGGCGATTGGATCCGGTCGATCCGCTCCACGTAGTCGAGACCCTCCAGCCGGTTGATCATGAGGTCGTCGCGCTCGTCGCCGACGATGGCGTAAATCGACCGCATCGCGCCGACGATCGGCTGAATCTTGCAACCGAACTCCGCCACGATGGCGGTGACTTCGGCGAGTTGTTCAGAGGTGAGACGGGTGGATTTCGGCAGGATCATGACGGTGAGCCCCTGAACGGAACACACCCCCTCGTAGGAGCAAATTTATTTGCGACTCCCGCCCCGCCCCGCCTCACGCCCTTCCACTAGAGCCAAGTTTCAAACTCCGCCGGCAACGCCGCCCGCGCCGAGAATTTGTATTCTTTCTGACGCCATTCGTAGCCGAAGCTTGTTTCAAACGAATGCAGGAAAAGCCGCTTGGTCCCCGCCTGTTTCGCAAACGCCCGGTTGCGCCCGAAATCTCCGTAAGTCTGGTCGCCCACGATTGGGAAATGCCGCTTCGCGCATTGCACCCGCAGCTGATGACTGCGCCCGGTTTTCGGCTCCAAATTGATGAGCGTTAACTTCGGTTCTTTGCGTCCCAACTTCACCACGCTCATCCGGCTTTCCGACGGCATCATCCCGGGGAGGACCGCCGTGCGGATTTTCCCGCCGCGTTTCTCCACGGCCAGCATGTCGCGCCACAGTTCGACTGATTTCGCCGGCGCACCGAAGACCAACGCGTGGTAAATCTTCCGCACTTGCTTGCGCCTAAACTGCGTCCGGATCGCGTCGGCCAGTTCCGCGCTCGACGCGGCTAGGATCACTCCGGACGTCGCCGAATCGAGGCGGTTGAGCAACCAGAGCCTTCGCAAGACTCCGGCCGCGTCCTTCCACTCGAAAAACTCGCCTTCCAAGGCGTAGCGGGCGTCGAGCAACGCGTGTGCCTGGTCGGAGGTTTGATTAGGATGCGAGAGCGCCCCCGCCGGTTTGTCGAAGGCCGCGAGGCCGTTCGGGTCCGTCGTGATCAGCTTCACGTCCCGACCCAGCGGGAGCGTGTCCCAGAAACTTGGCGCGCCGCCGCTCACTGATAGTAAAACGTGAATGTCATCTCCTGCGATTCACCGAGCATCGCGACCATGTCTTCGGACCATTTGCCATAGGGAGAACGGGCTGTGATCGCGCTGATGCAGGCTTCCTTACCCAGCTCGCTCGAACTGTTCTTCACGTCGATGATCGTCGTGATCTTGCCGTCCGAATCCATCCGGAAACTCACCGTCACGGTCGTGCCCGAAGGGGGATAAAGTGTGCTCGATAACAGGATCCGGTCCCACTGGATCTGCACCGTTTCGATCATTCGCTGGAGGTAGACTCCGTAGTTGCTCCACCTCGCGTCAACCGCCGTCGGGCCGATGTTCATCGTGCCGAATTTATTGTCGGAAAAGATGCCGGGCCTCACCTGTTGCTTCGCCAGCACCTGCCGCGGCTGTGGATTTTGTCGGTCGATCCTTGGCGTCGTCGCGTTCGCGCCTTGGATCAATGGCGCGTTCTTCACCCCCTCGACCCGCTCCGCGCCCTTGTTCGCACCTTCGACGAACTTCGCGATGTTGCTACCGAAGGCGTCGGGATTTTCGCCCTCCTTTTTCTCGAAGCCGGCCAGCGGATTCTGCTCCAGCTTCGGGGACGCCGGGGTGGCCTCCGTCGCCTCGAGCTCGACCGGCGGGGCCATCGGCACCGACTCCTGCGGCTTCGTCAGTTGCCCGTCGACGATCTGGGTGGACTGCACGTCCTTCTTACCCACCAGCGCCGGCATGTCGTTTATCCCGTCGGGCGTGGGTTTCTCCTGCGCCACCTGCTGGTTCATGAAGCTGAAGTTGTTGGTCTTGTCCGGCACGTTGTCCGGGGCGTCGGGGTTGGCCTCGACAAACTTGAACGGCGGAGGCGGCGTCGCCAGTTTCTGGGCCGCGAACTCCTCCGGCGGCATCTCGATTTCGAAGGTCTGCGGCGCGGCGGTGCGCGGAGCCGGTTGGACCGGGCTAAGTTCCAAGAGATAGGGCGCGCCGATAAAAAAAAATAGGAGATGCAGCACCAAGGTCCCGATCACGCCGATCTGCACCGAACGCACTTCGGGCTTGTCCGAAAACCGCGGCAAGCCCCGGCGGGTCGGGAGCGGAGCGGAGGCGGTGGCGTTCATGGACGATGAAGGGATCGACGGGAGCAGGTCACTCAACCCAGCAGACCGCAACGGGTCAAAATTTGTTTCGTCGTTTCCAAGGGAAGACCGACAATATTGGAAAGCGACCCCACGTAGCCCAAGACGATCAGGTCGGCGTGGTCTTGAATTCCGTATCCGCCGGCTTTGTCGAGCGTGTGCACCCGCGCGAGATAGGTCTCGATCACGTCTTCGTCCAGCGTCTTGAACGTCACTTCGCTGCTGGCACTGTCCTCTAGACGCCGGTCGTCCCGCGCCCGGCGCAGAGCCAAGCCCGTGAACACCGTGTGGGTGCGCCCGCTCAATCGCCGCAGCATCGCCCTCGCTTCGGTCCCGTCGCGAGGCTTGTTCAAGACCCGCCCGTCCAAAAACACGGTCGTGTCCGCGCCCAAGACCCAAGCGTCCGGATGCCTCGCGGCCACCCAGTCGGCCTTCAGTGCCGCATTGTGGGCCACCATCACCCGGGGGTCGGTGGTTTCTTCCTCGTGTTCGGACACGTCTGCCGTGACGACGGTGAAGGTCACTCCAAGCTCGGCCAGAAGTTCCCTGCGCCGCGGTGAAGCCGAGGCCAAAATCAACGCCGGCCGCCCCGCCGCGCCCTTGCCCTCGCTGCTGTTGGGCTGTGCGCGATCGTCCATGGTCGCATAGGCAAACGCACCCGCGGACCGCCGCGCAAGCCTTGCGAGTTGCGCATCGCCGATTCCCGTTCACGGTTTCCGCTCCCACCTCCATGCGTCTCGGCCTCGCCCAGCTTAATCCCACCGTCGGCGACCTCGCCGGCAATCGTCGCAAGATTCTCGACGCCTACGCCGCCTTGGTTGCGGCGGGCGCCGAGCTCGTGGTTTTCCCCGAGTTGATCGTTTGCGGGTATCCGCCCCGCGATCTCCTGCTCAAGCGCCGGTTCGTGCCCGATGTCGTGGAGTCCATGGCGTTGATCGCCGCCGCCATCGGTGAGGTCCCCGCGCTCGTCGGCACGGTCGAACCCAACCCCACCGGCGTCGGTCGCGCGTTCTACAACGCCGCCGCCTTTTGCCACCGCGGCCGGATCGTGGCCACCGCCCGGAAATGCCTCTTGCCTACTTATGACGTCTTCGACGAGGACCGTTATTTCGAACCCGCCGCCGCCCCGGTCGTCGTGAACCACGACGGCCGCAAAATCGGCATCACCATCTGCGAGGATATCTGGACGCACCCCGGCGTCGCCACGCGCCGGCTCTATCACGGCCTCGATCCCGTCGCCCTGCTCGCCGCGCAGCGGTGCGACCTGATGATCAACCTCTCCGCGAGCCCCTGGCACCACGGCAAGGGCGACGTCCGCGAGAAAATCGTGACCGACTCGGCCCGCGCCCTCGGTTGCCCCGTCGCCTACGTCAACGCCGTCGGCGGCAACGACGAACTCATCTTCGACGGCCGCAGCTTGGTCGCCTCCGCCACCGGCGCGATCACCGCCGGCCTCGCCGCCTTCGCCGAGGAACTCCGCGTCGTGGACACCGCGTCTGCGACCGCTCCGGCGCCCTCGTTCCATCAAACCGAACTCGCCGACATCTACGCCGCCCTCGTTCTCGGGCTCCGCGACTACGCGCAGAAGTCCGGCTTCAAGAAAGCCCTCGTCGCGCTCTCCGGCGGCATCGATTCCGCTCTCGTCGCCGTCATCGCCGCCGAGGCCTTCGGCGCCGACAACGTCATCGGAGTGTCCCTGCCCTCCTCGATTTCATCGCAACACTCCCGGGACGATGCCCGCCTGCTCGCCGCGAACCTGGGCATTCGTTTCGACACCATCGCCATCGCCGAGGCTGTGGCCGCCGCCGAAAGCGCGCTCGG
>JBDNFZ010000179.1:0-4273 GCA_041689555.1 Opitutaceae bacterium
ACGCCGCGGGCCTTGAGGTCCTGCTCGGAGACGATCGTGACGGGGAGGGCTTTTTCCTTCTCGAGACGTTTGAGAAAAGTGCCGGTGACGGCGTAGGCTTCGAGTTTCACGGCCGACTCGGCGGCGGGCGCTGCCGGGGGCGTCTGCGCGCGGAGGACCGGAAGGAGCAACAGGGCGGCGAGGCTGCGGACGGGGAGCATAGTCATGGTTTTAATAGGGCGGGGGAGCGCGGAGGGACGGAAAGGAAAATGGCGGCGGACGCTAGGGTTTGACGGGTGCGGACGGGGTGGGCGTGAGATCGACGTAGGCGGCGTCGCCTTCGTAGCGGAGGGTGGTGCCGAACTCGGCGGATTGTTTGGCGAAGGTGTCGAGGACGCGGCGGGCATCGGCGCCGGTCGCGGCGGTGGGCAGGCCGCGAGTCTCGTTGTGGCGCGCGGGATCGGAGCCGAGCTCGTTCAGCAGAAGAGGGCGGATGCGCACGGAGACCAAGCGGTCCCCGCGCACGACGAGATCGGCGAGGACGGTTTGCCAGACCTCGGGTCGGTAGAAACCCGGCTTGGTGATCGAGTGGAAGATGAAGCTTCCGAGACCGTAGAAGATCGGGCGGCCGCGGTAGATTTCCAAGCCGTGCAACTGGGGCACGCCGTGGGAGACGAAGATCGTGCCGCCGGCGTCGAGGCAGGCGCGGGCGAAGGCTTTTTTCCAATCGGGGGTGAGACCGCGGTCTTCCTCCCAATAGTGGTCGTGCTGATAGACGATGACGTGCGGGGCGTATTCGCGGGCGAGGCGGATGGCGGCGAGGACGCGGGCGACGTCCTCGGCGACGAGGCGTTTTTCGGCGTCGAGGCGGACCTCGTTGACGCCGGGGCGCATGGCCAGGGCGCCGCCGTCGCGGACTTTGCCGGAGGCGAAACCGACAAGGGCGACGCGACCGGCCGGAGTCGACAAGAAGGCCGGGGCGGAGGCTTCGCCGAGGTTCCGGCCGGAGCCGGCGTGGACGAGCCCGCGCTGATCGAGGGTCGCAAGGGTGGAGAGGACGCCGGCAGCACCGAGGTCCCACGAGTGATTGTTGCCGGTGGCGAAAAGATTGAAGCCGAAATCTTTCAGGTAATCGACGGCCCAGGCGCCGGTGGCGTGGAAGAACTCGGTATTGCGGGTGTTGGCGCCGCCGAAGTCGCCTTGGATCGCGGTCTCGAGATTGGTGAAGATGACGTGCGGGTCGCCGGCGCGGAGGAGTTCGCGGATCGCGGGCAGTCGTGCCGGGACTTCGCGGGGAAGGTCGTGCTTAACGAGGGCCTGACCGGCGAGAAGGAGGCGCAACTCGGGCGCGGGCGCGGGGGCGGCGGGCGGCGGGCCGGCTTGGGCGGCGGCGATGGCGGGCAGCACGGCGACGAGGGCGGCGGACAGCAACCGACGGCGAAATGCGGGCATGGCAGGGGTCGCAAGCATGGCAGTGGGGCAAGGCAGCGGGCGGCGGGGCCGGAGGGCAAATCCCGCGCCATCAATTATTGTTGAGACCTGCAATGACCATTGCAGGGGCGCGAAACCCCGGCCCATGCTGGCGAATGGCCCGGCAAACCCTGCTCACCTTCGTCGGACTGCGCGACCCCTACGCCCACGATGCGAACGAAGACGGCCGCCTGAAGGGGCCGATTTTGACCGTGCTCGACGAACGCGGTTTCAGCCGCGTGATCCTGTTGGTGCGACCGCATCGCGGGGAGCAAGTCGAGCGGACGCGGCAGGCGCTGCGCGAACTGTATCCGAAGCTCGCGGTGCAGGTGATGGAGATCGAGTTGGGCGACGCCACGCACCACCCGGAAATTTTGGCGAAGCTCCGGACCGCGCTGACGCGGATCCGGCGCGAGGCGCCGGGCGACGAGCTATCGGTGTCGTTGATCTCGGGGACGCCGGAAATCCATGCGTGTTGGGTGCTGCTCGCGGTGGCCGGCGAGTTGGACGCGAAGCTGTTGAACTTCCGGCGCACGGTGCACAACGGGATCGCCGGGCCGCGGTTTGTGCGCGAGCTGGACTGGGGCGAGCCCTTGGCGGCGTTGCGGCCGGAGACGCTCTCGTTGCTCACGGCGCGGCGCGATCGTTGGGACGACGCCGACCAGCAAGGCGGCGGCGCGCACTTGGCGCCGCGGCATTATTTCTCGCGGGCGACGCTGGAACTCGCGGTGAACCTAGGCCGGCACCACTCGCCGTTGCTGGTCAAGGGTGAGCCGGGCACGCAGAAGCATCTGTTCGCGTCGCTCGTCCACCAGTTCAGCAGCCGGGCGAGCGGGCCGCTGTTGATTTTCAACTGCGCGACGGTGCCGGAGGCGGCGTTTGAAGCGGCGTTGTTCGGCGCGGAGGGCGACGACGAGGCGGGGAAACTCGGCCAGACCGACGGCGGGACGCTGGTGTTGATCAAGGTGCAACAGCTGCCGGCGGCGCTGTTGGCGCGGTTGTTGAAGGCGGTGGACGACGGCCAGCACTATCCGGCGCGCAGCCGGGTGCCGGTGAAGGTCAACGTGCGGCTCGTGCTGACGACGGACCGCGACTTGGAGGACGAGGTGCGGCAAGGGCGGATGCCGGCTGAGATCTGGCGGCGATTGAAGTCGGCGCTGGTGCGACTGCCGCCGCTGCGGGAGCGGCCGAGGGACATCGCGCTGTTGGCGAAAGACGAGTTGGAGCGACTCAACCGCACCGCGCCGCGAGCGCGGCGGTTTGCGCCGGCGGCGTTGGCGAAACTGGAGAGCCACAACTGGCCGAGCAACGTGAGCGAGTTGCGGCGGGTGGTGGAGCACGCGGTGCTGACGGCGGAGCAACCGGTGATCCAGCCCGAGGACCTCGATTTCGAACTGGCGGTCAACATGGCCAATGTGCTCACCGCGACCGTGCCGCGTCTGCGCGCGGGGTTTTCGATGATGGACTACCTACGGGCCGTGAAGCTGGACCTCGTGCGCGGAGCGCTGAGGAAGACCGGCGGCAACCAGAGCCAAGCGGCGCGGTTGCTCGGCCTCACGCCGCAAGGGGTGAGCCAAATTCTGCGGCAGGCGAAGACGAAGGGGTGAGGTTGAGCGGCGCGGGGCGGGGTGGGGAAATGTTGCCCGCGAAAGACGCGAAAGGACGCGAGACGAGCTCTTTTGTAGGAGCCTGCTTGCAGGCGATTTTTACCCGCGCCGTCCGCCCACGCTCTGAATCGCCTGCAAGCAGGCTCCTACTTTGCGGCCAATGAGTCTCAGCTTGAGCGCGAACCGGAATCGGCCGGAACGCACGAGTCCGAGGCGGAGCGCGTTGACCCCAACGCGCTGGTTTGAGAACGCGAATCCCTGAAACGCCTTGAGGTCAAGTCGCTCCACCCGCCCGGGTTTTAGCGGTGGAATTCGATTCGACTGCGCGAGGCGGCCTCAGGTTTGGGGCGCGGGGATTCGCGCGGGGCGGGCGCTACTCGCTGCGGGGCAGGGAGGATTTTTTCGGGTCGGCGGCAGGTTTGTAGAAGAGCGCGGTGTGGCCGACGGCGCCGACGCAGGCGCAATGGCCGGCGGCTTCGATCTGGGCGGTAAGACCGGCGCGCGCGGTGCGGTCGGCGTCGCCGACGAAGCGAAGCTTGATGAGATCGTGGGCGCGGAGAGCGCGGCTCAGCTCGGTGATGAACTCCGGGGTGAGGCCGTCCTTGCCGAGCCGGAGGGTGTCGCCGAGGGCTTGGCCGAGGGCGCGGAGCTTGGATTTTTGCGCGCCGGTGAGGGGAGGGTTTTCCATGTGGGGAAGACGCATGACAGGCGCGGGGGCGGAGGGGAATGAGTATTTACGCGCGAGGCCGATGGGTGGAGGAGAGGCCGCGGTGAGGAGGGACGCGGAGGGCGGCGCTGGGCCGGGCGCGGAGGGGGCGAGGCGAGGAGGGCGGCGGAGGGCGGCGGTGCGGGGGTGGGAGCGAATTTATTTGCGAGGGATTTTGAGAGGCGCGGCGGAGCCCGCTCGATCGCTTACCCGCGGCGTCGGATCGCAAATAAATTTGCTCCTACGGGAAGGCTTTGGGCGGCAACGCGCGCCAAGTGCGGAGGGCGACGGTGCGGGGGTAGGAGCAAATTTATTTGCGAGGGATTTTGAGAGGCGCGGCGGGGCTCGCTTGATCGCTTACCCGCAGCGTGGATCGCAAATAAATTTGCTCCTCCGGGAAGGCGTTCCAAGGAAGCTCGCGCCACGTGCCGGGCTTGAGGTCGCCCAGATCGGGCGCGCCGAAGCGAGAGCGGTGGAGGGCGAGGACTTCGTGGCCCTGGGTGGCGAACAT
>JBDNFZ010000180.1:0-7610 GCA_041689555.1 Opitutaceae bacterium
CCACTGGGTCTCGCTGAGTGAACGAACCAGCGCAATCTAGTTAAATTTTCGACTCAATTAAGCCATGTCCGGTTCGAGTTCAGCACAAAGTCAAGGTGGTATTAAGAAGGCCCGTATCGAGATCATTCCGTTGATTGACGTAGTATTCTTTCTGCTAGCCACATTCGTCCTCTTCACGCTTTCGCTCAATAAATCACAGGGTCTAAATGTTTCGCTCCCTGTTTCTGAGACGGGTGAGGCGCGCGATCCAAGCGGAACCGCGACGATTACGGTCACCCAGGAAGGAACCATCGCTTGGGACAAAGATCCCGTTACGTTGGATGAGTTCCTCACCCGTTTGAAGGCATTCAAAAACGCCAATCCCGAGGATGCTCGTATTTTGATCAACGGTGACGAGAATGCTCCCTTTAATCAGGCGATCTATGTTTTCGATGAAGTCCGCAAGTCTGGTATCCAGAAAGTTCTGATCGAAACCCGCGTGAAGCCTCCGGGTCTTTGATGTTTCCGAAGCCTTGCCTAATCGACTTCCAGACTTTTTCACTTTTCCCAAAAACGAAGATCTATGAAAAAAGCGCGTATTGAGATCATTCCGCTGATCGATGTGGTCTTCTTCCTTCTGGCGACATTCGTGCTGTTCACACTTTCGTTGAACAAAATCCAGTCCCTACCGCTAAACCTGCCGGTTGCCGCTCCACCCTCAAGCAGCAAGCCCGATGAGGATAACGTGACACTTCAAGTCTCTGATCAGGGGACCTGTTATTGGAATAAAGAACTTATTACCATTGCCGAAATCCGCCCGCGCTTGCTGCAGTATAAGACACAGGTTGCCACGCCTCGAGTGCTCATCGCTGGCGATGACAAAGCTCGCTTCGGCACGGCCGTCCTGGCACTTGATGAAGTGAGGAAGGCAGGTATTCTTCAGGTCTCGGTGGAAACGGTAGTAAGGGGAACAGGTAGATAATCTTAAATCGCTTTTTATCTATGCGCCGCGACCTAATAATTGGTATCCTGCTTTCGATTTCAATCCATGGTGGCATCTTCCTCCTCGGAGAAATCAAGCCTTCCTCCGGTCCGGTTATTCCGAAAGAGGAGGCGCCAACCATTCAGTTAATGGAGATGCCTAAACTCGAGCCGGATGAGCCCGAAACGGTGGAAAACGACGAACCGCCCCAAAAGCCTGCTGACTTCGCCCCGCCGATGCAGACGGATGTTCCTCAGATCGTCACCGACACTTCATTCGTGCAGAAGCTCCAGCCTCCGCCGCCGGAGGGGCTGACCATCAACCGCGGGGCGATTACCATCCCGCAAGGTCAGGTCGGCGGTCTCGGTAAAGGCATCGAAGTCTTCGATATTTCCAAGCTCGATCAGGTCCCGGTCGCCCGCTTTCAAGCCCGTCCTCAGTATCCGTTTGAAATGCGTCGGGCCGGCATTGCTGGAGAGGTCGTAGTCGACTTCATCGTCGATAGCGTCGGCGACGTCCGAAATGCCTACGCGGTTCGCTCTTCCCAACGTGAGTTCGAAGCGTCGGCGGTCCAAGCCGTTAGTAAATGGAAGTTTCGCCCGGGCAAAAAAGGCGGAAGAAATGTAAATACTCATATGCAGGTTCCGATCGTCTTTACGCTCAACGAAGAGTCTTAAAGGAAGCACAACGTGATTTTTAAAAACTTTACATATTTGTCTTGGAGAATCTCTGCGTTGCTGGTGGCCGTAGCTATAGCGGGACTGTTGTCCATCACGTCGGCTTCGGCCGCGGAGCAGGAAGGGCCGCCGGGACTAAACGAGAAAGTCGGCGAGGCTCTTCAGCTAAAGATGAAGCCTTTGCTCGATGCTAAAAATTGGGACGGTGCGATGGCCATCATTGACGGCCTGCTCCAGACCCTCGACCGCAACAGTTACGATACGGCGTTTTTATCCGATATTAAAGCGAAGATATTTCTGCAAAAGAACGACTATGCGTCGGCCATCGCGCCCATGGAGAACACGCTGCGACTCGCCGATGCCAATAAAAATTTCTTCGATAAAAAAACCGTTCTCGATCTCATCTATTTCCTCGCGCAGCTTTATTATCAGGAAGGCACGTCGAGCAAAGTCGCGACCGTGCAACAGCAGTATTTTAACAAGTCCTC
Source organism: Opitutaceae bacterium (assembly GCA_041689555.1). GTDB lineage: Bacteria > Verrucomicrobiota > Verrucomicrobiia > Opitutales > Opitutaceae > Tous-C4FEB. Next base: position 2,127 of record JBDNFZ010000180.1, read on the forward strand.
GGCCTATATCAAGCGATGGCTCCAGACTTCACCCAAGAAGAACCAGGAGGCCACCCTCTTCTATGCATCGATCCTCTACAATCAAGCTGTAGCAAATCCCGACAAAATCGACCTGGAACTCATCAAACAGGTTCAAACGGAAGTGCAGGAAGGTCTGCTCACAGCGCTCAAGCCGAAAGAAGGATTCTATGTGCTCTTGCTCGCCTCGCTTCAGCAACTTGGCAATTTGGCACGATCAACCGAAGTCTTGGAGCAGATGGTCACGGCCAAGCCCGATAACAAAACCTACTGGCAACAGCTTTTGGCGACCTATCTAAACATGGGCGGTGGGAACGAGAAAGACGAAGAGAAATCCCGGGAATCTTTGGCCCGTGCCATCAATACAATGGAGCGAGCGCAGGCTTTGGGTCTCATGGAAACCCCCAAGGATAATTACAACTTGGTGACCATGTATTACAACGCGGGCCAGTTTGGCCGCGCCACCGACCTCCTTTACAGCGGCTTGAAATCGGGTGCCATCGAACCAGAGTTGAAGAACTGGCAGCTTTTGGCCTACTCCTACCAGCAGATTGGTCAGGACATTCAGGCGATCGCGGTTTTGAAGGAGGCAGCAAAGGGTTTCACCACCGGCCAGATCGATTTTCAAATCGGTCAGATTTATTCCCAAATGGATAACCGCACCGCTGAAGCATATAGCTACTACGCCAACGCCGTTGCCAAAGGAGGGTTAGAGAAGCCGCACTCGGCGTATATGTTTTTGGCTTACACCGCGTTTGAATTGGAGAAGTTTGACGATGCTCAAGCGGCGATCAACAAAACCCTCGCCACCCCGGAAGGGGCCAAGGACGGCCAATCTGCTCGCTTAAAATCGGCGATTGAGGATGCGATCAAAGAACGCGAAGCCGCCAAAGCCGTTGTCGATGGCAAGAAACTCTAAAGCTCCCCACACTCACATGAAGAAAGCTCAACTGTATTTCCTCGTTCCGCTAATCGGTATGATCGGCTTCGGGGCCATTTATTGGAACTTTAACGCCGGATTCGCACAGCGCGAAGCCGACAAGGCCGCCATCGTTAAGAAGTCTAGGAACGATAAACTTATAGAGGATGCGCGTCTCCGCGAGAAAGCCGTCAAAGATGCGATTGCCGCACAAGAAAGGCGCAAGACTGAAAAGGAAACCAAGGACGCCAAGGATCGCAACGACCGCGAGGACCGCGAAAATGCGGTCCAAGCTCGGAACAAAGCTTACCGCGAGTCCGAGAAATTGCAGAAACAATCCGAGCGCCTCACCAAAGAAATCGAAACTGTAAAGGTCGAGATAACGAAAATTGAGGAAGACAAGAAGAAGCAGTCCGATGAGGCGCTTTTCCTGAAAGCATTTGTCAAGAAAGTCGAAGGCAACGCCAAGGGGTTGAACGACGTATTGGAAAAAATTGCCGCAGCCGACGCGGCGGCGGAAGCTGCGGCCAAGATCGCCGCTGTCGCTGCAGCCGCCGCAAAGAAATAATCTCCCTAGTATTCCGAATCATTATGAAAAAATGGATTTATCTGATCGCCCCCGGCATTATGCTGGCGCTCTTTCTTGTTTTATACACTTCGGCTATGAAGGAAACAGAACTTCGGGAGAAAACCAAAGGGGAGCAAATCGCTCGCGTGAAGGCTGAAGACACCGAGAAGAAGCGAGTGATCGAAGAGAAGGCCCGTCTGGACGCTCAGCGCCGGGCGACAGAGCGCTCAGCCGAGGAGGCAAAAAAAGAGGCTGATCGTATCGCCAAGTGGAAGGGCGAAGGAAAAAAAATCCAAGACGACACCGATAAGGCCTTCGCCGAGTCCGGTGCGGCGGGGAAAGAGATAGCTTCCCTCGAGGCTAAATTGGATAGCCTCAAGAAGGCTAAAGACCAATCCAGCCGGGAATCTTTTGATCTGCTAAAGCAAGTCGAACGGGCCAAAGTTGAACGCCGGAAAGCTGAAGTAGAGATTCAGCGCCTCACGGAGATGATCGTCCGTCGCGCATCCGATAGTTCTATGACCCGCGCTCCGGTTGTCACAGCGGTTAAGCCGTAGGGTCTTTTGGGCTACCGGTTATTGTATATCCAAATCCTCGGTTCTCGCTCCCTGCCTAGGTCAGGGATAGGAAAGGTTTTTCAAGAGCAACTTGCGGAATTATTTAATCAGAGGGATTTCCGGTAAGATCTATGCGTCCCACGCAATTTTCCCCCCATTTTTGCACAAATCTTCCACCAGAATGGCTAATCTCCAAGGGGCGAGCACAAGACACAATACTTACGACGCCATAGTAATAGGCTCAGGAATCAGCGGGGGCTGGGCGGCAAAGGAATTAACCGAGCGGGGACTTAGGACTCTTGTTCTGGAGAGAGGGCGCAATGTTGAACATGGCGATTACCCGACCGCGTTCACCGAGAATTGGGAGGTGGAAGGTCGGAATAGGTCATCACTTGACGTTATCGCGCGTCAATTGAAACAGAGTCGGGCGGGATACACGACATTACCTGCATCGGCCCACTGGTTTGCCGATGATATCGATAGTCCGTATTCCGAGGAGAAAAGGTTCGACTGGATGCGTGGCTATCATGTCGGAGGCAGGTCTATCACCTGGGGACGGCAGTCATACCGATTTAGTGAACTCGATTTTGAGGCGAATGCTCGGGAGGGAATCGCCGTTGATTGGCCGATTCGTTACGACGATCTCGCACCATGGTATGACTATGCAGAGAATTTCGCGGGGATCAGCGGCAGCCTAGAAGGGCTTTCGCAACTACCGGACGGAAAATTTATTCCGCCAATGGAGATGAACTGTTTGGAGCGGGATGTGAAAAAGAGAGTCGCGGCCGCGATGGGAGGCCGTCCTATCATCATAGGCCGGGTTGCAAACCTCACCCAGCCCCACAAGGGTCGGGCAAGTTGCCAATATCGGAACCGTTGTATCCGGGGTTGTCCTTACGGAGCATACTTCAGCAGCAACGCCGCGACACTGCCGGCAGCCGTCGCGACCGGAAATCTTACGTTGAGGCCGTTCTCGATCGCGACCGAGATCATTTACGATACGAACGACAGCCGTGCATCCGGCGTTCGGATCATCGACGCGCAGACCGGCGAAGCGATCGATTTTTTTGCGAAGGTTATTTTTTCCTGTGCATCGGCGGTCGCATCGACGTTCATTTTGTTGAATTCCAAGTCGGAACGATTTCCCACCGGTATGGGTAATGACAGCGGTGAACTCGGACATAATCTGATGGACCACCACTTCAAAGTCGGGGCCGCCGGAATTTCCGAGGATTTTGCCGACAAGTATTTCCGCGGTCAGAGAGCGAATGGCATCTACGTTCCTCGATTCCGCAATATCAGCAAGGAGTCCACGAGGAGCGATTACATCCGTGGATTCGGATTTCAAGGCGGAGCGAGCAGGTTGGATTGGGCCCGCGGCATCAAGGAGTTTGCCGCTTTCGGAGCCAAGTTTAAGGCCGATATGATCGCCCCCGGCCCGTGGCGTTTCGGGATCGGCGCTTGGGGCGAATGTCTGCCCTACCACGAGAACAAACTTTCGTTGAATTCCGAACTTCGGGACAAATGGGGGCAGCCCACCGTGTCGTTCAGCTGCGAATGGAAGGCGAACGAGTATGCGATGCGTCGAGATATGAAGGCATCGGCCGTCGAGATGCTTGAAGCGGCAGGTCTCAAGAGCGTGACGCCGTTCGACGATGTGAGTGCGCCGGGTATGTGTATCCACGAAATGGGAACCGCGCGTATGGGCAAGGACCCGGAGACTTCCGTGCTTAACAAATGGAATCAAATCCATGCGGTCCCAAATGTGTTCGTCACGGACGGGGCGTGCATGACTTCCGGATCTTGCGTGAACCCGTCGTTGACCTACATGGCCTTGACGGCTCGCGCTTGCGATCACGCCGTCAACGAACTCAACAGAAAAAACCTCTAAATTCGCCAGTCGTGAACGACCCGGCCAGAACGAAATATACCAACCGACAATGAGGACGAATATGTCGACGATAATGACCCGAAGGGAAATCCTTAAGCGAGCTTCGCTGATGTTGGGAGCGGCACTGTCGCCGAGGATCCTTTCGCATTCGTTGAAAGCGGCGGCACAAGTGTCGCCCAATCAGGCCAAGGCGAGGTTTCTTTCGGCGGAACTTTATAAAATTGCCGCTGCTTTTGCCGAACGAATTTTGCCCCGCACCTCGACGCCGGGTGCGACGGATGCGGGTGTTGCTGATTTTATAGACATAATGTATGGCAAGTATCTGTCTGGTGAAGAGCGTAAGCTCATGGACCACGGGCTATCCGAGCTTGATGCGGCGAGTCGCAATCTGCATCGCGCCGAGTTTGCATCGCTCCCTGGAGACGACCAGGACGCCATGATTATGCGATTGGCGATTGCGGCTAAAGACCGGGAAAAATTTTTCTTATCGCAGATTCGGGAGCTCATAATCGTCGGCTATTTCACTTCCGAGATCGTCGGGAAGACAGTGTTAAATTACGACCCTGTTCCCGGACGATTCGATCCTTGTATTCCCCTTTCGGAAGCGGGGAATGTCTCGTGGACCCGTTAGCTCGCCGGTTTTCCAAAACGGACCTGGAAAATTGAACAGGACGGCTCGGAACCTGAAATCAGTGCGCGGTGAAAACGATGGCTGTCGAGCGCGGCAGTCCGGACGCAATGGAAACCTTACCTATTTACCCTGATGATCTTGGTTGCACCGGAGTTCGAAGCACTCCGTTTTGGTGCAGTTCCTCAATTTCTTAATTATCTCAAAAACATATATGCCTAAGACACCTATAACCGTAGCACATGGCGACGGCATCGGCCCTGAAATCATGGACGCAACCTTGCGGATCATCGAAGCAGCCGGAGCACAACTCGACATTGAAACGATCGAGATCGGAGAGAAAGTTTATCTCCGCGGGAACCCCGCAGGGATCGAAACTTCATCTTGGGATTCGTTGCGCCGGACCAAGGTCTTTCTCAAGGCTCCGATTACGACCCCTCAAGGCGGCGGTTTCAAAAGCCTCAATGTTACGACGCGCAAAGCCTTTGGTCTCTACGCAAACATTCGTCCCTGTCTAGCCTACCATCCGTTTGTTGAGACCAAACACCCGAAGATGGATGTCGTGATTGTGCGCGAGAATGAGGAGGATCTTTATGCCGGTATCGAGCATCGTCAGACTCAGGATGTCTATCAGTGCCTCAAGTTGATCAGCCGGCCGGGCTGTGAGAAGATTGTCCGCTATGCGTTTAAATACGCCGAGGCTTACGGTCGGAAAAAGGTCACATGCTTTACCAAAGATAACATCATGAAATTGACCGATGGACTTTTTCACAAGGTCTTCGATGAAATCGGTGCGGAATATCCCCATATCCAACAAGAGCACTGGATCGTAGACATCGGAGCGGCCAAGCTCGCCGATACCCCGGAGATTTTCGACGTGATCGTGATGCCCAACCTTTACGG
>JBDNFZ010000181.1:0-1951 GCA_041689555.1 Opitutaceae bacterium
AAAACCTCGTGATCTACACGCCGACTCCATCCTCATTGTAGGAGCGGGTTCACCCCGCGATTGGCGATCCTCGTCGTCACCACCCGCCACCCCCGTTCTCCAAGTAAACCCGCTTTACCAAGCCCGAACCTTAGTAAAGCCAACCGCCCTTCGCTTTACTAGCGGCTCGACTTAGTAAAGCGAACCGCCTTTCGTTTTACCATGCAACGCGGTCCCGGCGGCTACCGACAGCCCATCAGCATGGTGGGCGAGCCGTGCTTTGCCTTTGTGCCCCAGCCGCTCCCGCCCACGCCTCCCGCCGGGTGGAGCGCGACCCTTTTCCAGCGCGCCAGCGTTTCCCTTGGTCGCCTCAGCGGGGTCACGACCCTCCTGCCCGATCCTCACCTCTTTCTCTACAGCTATATCCGAAAAGAAGCCCTGCTTTCATCGCAGATCGAAGGCACCCAATCTTCGCTGTCCGAACTCCTCCTCTTCGAAAACGACGCTGCCTCCGGCGTGCCCATCGACGACGTTCAAGAAGTCTCCAACTACGTCGCCGCCATGGATCACGGCCTTAAGCGGATTAAAGAGGGCTTTCCGCTTTCGTTGCGCCTCCTCCGCGAAATCCACGCCGCTCTCCTCGCCAAGGGCCGTGGCAGCGAGAAACAGCCCGGCGAGTTCCGCACCTCGCAAAACTGGATCGGCGGCACCCGCCCCGGCAACGCCCTCTTCGTGCCGCCCCCGCCCGACTTGCTGCCCGACTGCCTCGGCGCACTCGAGAAATTCCTGCACGACGAGACCGTGCCCTCGCTCGTCCGCGCCGCCCTCGCCCACGTCCAGTTTGAAACCATCCACCCGTTCCTCGACGGCAACGGCCGCGTCGGCCGCCTGCTCATCACGCTCCTGCTCTGCCACGACGGCGTGATCCCGCAGCCCCTGCTCTACCTCAGCCTTTACCTGAAAGAGAACCGCGCCCGTTACTACGAATTGCTCCAACACGTGCGCGAAACCGGCGACTGGGAGACATGGATCGATTTCTTCCTGACCGGCGTGGACGAGACCGCCCGTCAAGCCGCCGACACCGTCGCCCGCCTGCTCCAACTCTTCCAAGCCGACCGCGACCGTATCTACGCCCTCGGCCGCGCCGCCGGCTCCGCGTCGCGCGTGCACGAGTTCATGCAACGGCAACCCGTCGTGACCGCCGCGCGCCTCGTCACCGAACTCGGCCTTTCGAAACCCACCGCCAACGCCGCCCTCGCTCAACTCGTGAAACTTGGAGTCGTCGAAGAAATCACCGGCCAATCCCGCAGCCGCATCTATTCCTACCAAGCCCACCTCCGCATCCTCGGCGAAGGCACGGAGCCGGTGTGAGCCATCCCTCGCCATGCCCTTCCCTCGCCCGCATCTCATCCTTCTCAACGCCTCCCTCGCCGGCGACGCGGGCAACACCGCCGTCCTGCTCGCCCGCGCCCGCCGCCTCCTCGCCCGCCGTGCTACCGTCGAGAGCATCACCCTCGCCTCCGCTTCCGGCTCTCAGCTTTCAGCCCTAAACTCTCAACTTTCCGCCGCCGACGGCTACCTCATAGGCACGGGAACCCACTGGGATTCATGGAGCAGCGTCCTTCAAAAATTCCTCGAAGACGCCACCGCCACCGAGGCCACCGCCCTCTGGCTCGGCAAACCCGCCGCCGTCGTCGTCAGCGAACACAGCACCGGCGGCAAGGGCGTCCTCTCCCCCCTCCAAGGTGTGCTCGTCACTCTCGGTTGCTCAATCCCGCCCATGAGCGGCCTCGTCATCTCCCGCGCCGCGCTCCTCGCCACTCAACACGCGCCCGACCCCGCGACGACCCGCGATTTCTGGTGCGAGGACGACCTCCGCGTCGTCTGCCACAACCTCGCCGAGGCCGCTCGCGTCTCGCTTCCACACGCCAAGCCTCCGCTCCCCCGCTGGCGCACGTGGCCCGTCGACCGC
>JBDNFZ010000182.1:0-3814 GCA_041689555.1 Opitutaceae bacterium
AACCGTGCTCTCCTTCACGCGCCTCGCCTGGGCGCGCACCGGCACCGGCGCGCTCGATGGGTTTCCATTTTCCCTCCGTGATCGCCGCCGGCTGAACGTCGGCGGCATCCGCAGCGACTGGAGCGTCGCCACCGGCGAAAAAGCGCTGCTCCGCGCCGGCGTCGAGGCGAAGTCCGGCACGGGCACCTACGACTACGTCCTGTCGCGCCAGCAATCCGTCGTCGTCGCCGGCCGCCAGGTCGTCGTGCCGACGCGCGTGCAAACCGCCCTCCGACCCGAAGGCGATTCCTTCGGCGCCTTCGTCTCCGCCCGCGCCCGGCTCGCGCCCGGCTGGGTCGTCGAGCCCGGCCTGCGTTTCGACCGCCAGACGCCCGCGCACGACGCCAACGCGAGCCCGCGCCTCAACTCCGCGCTCATCCTCGGTCGCGCCACAGTCCGCCTCGCCTGGGGCGCCTACCGCCAGTCGCAGGGCCTCCACGAGCTCGCCGTCGCCGACGGCGACACCGCGTTTCGCCGCGCCGAGCTGGCCGAGCACCGCGTCGTCGGCCTCGAGTATCCGCTCGCGCGCGGGCTGAGTTTTCGCGCGGAGGCCTACGAACGCCTCGGCACCCGCCTGCGCCCGCGCCGGGAGAATCTCGACAACGGCTACAACCTTTTCCCCGAGGTGCAGTCCGACCGCGTGCGCCTCGACCCGCGTCGCTCGCGCGCCCGCGGCGTCGAGTTGCTCTTCGCCGGCCGGCCGGATCCCCGCCTCTCCTGGAACGCCAGCTACGCCCTCGCCCGCAGCGAAGAGGAGTTGGCCGGCCGTTGGGTCCCGCGCGCCCGCGAGCAGCGCCACACGTTCTACACCGACGCCACCTACGTGCTCAACCCGCGCTGGCAGTTCAGCGCGTCATGGCAGTTTCACACCGGCTGGCCCACCACGGATGTCGTCTACGCGCTCGCCAATCTCACCAACGGCCGCCGCGTCCTCGTCTCCGCCAACGGCCCCGTCTACGGCCTGCGCCTGCCCGACTACCATCGCCTCGATCTCCGCGCCACGCGCCGCGTCGCGACCAGGCACGGCGACCTCCGCCTCTATTTCGACCTCTTCAACGCCTACGATCGCACCAACGCCGTCGGCTACGATCATCGCATCACGGTGACCGGCACCGAGGTGCTCGCCGTGCGTAAACTGCGCGAGCAGCTCCCGCTTCTCCCGAGCGTCGGCGCGGTCTGGGAATTCTGAGCCGGCGGCCCGCCCCCGGGGTTTTCGCGTAAACCGTCGCTCGTCCGCGCTCGCGGCCCGGTCACGTCACCGCCCGCGCTCCTCCTCTTCTTCTCTTCGTCGCAGTTCCCTCCCGCCCAAAGCCCCCACCCCTCACCCGCCGAAATTCAACTCGCCTTCCGCCGCCGGCTTTTTCTTTTTCGGCCGCGGTTCCACCCACAGCCGGATCACCAGCTCCGCGAGGTTTTTCATACTCGTGCGTTGCAGCCCCTCATGCCGCGCCGCTTCTTTAAACACCGGCACCACTCCGCTCCGTTCCTCGTAGTAACGCCACAGTTCCCGATCCAGTCGCGTTGCCGCCGCATGGTCGTCGTTCTGCGTCTTCACGATCCCGCGAACTTTCTCCTGCCAGAACTGTCTCTCCTCGCGATGACTCGTCCAGTAATCGAATACCCGTTGCTCAAATCGGTTCAGGCTCATGTCGCCACCGTGCTTTCCGAGCCTCGGAAAACAACCGCAAAACCCCGCGTCACGACGGCGTTGCGTTCCTGCCGGCTCCACTCCTAACTCCGCCCCCAGCTCAATCCCCCTCCCCACCATGTGGCAAAAATTCAAAGAACAAATCCCCGTCATCCTCGTCACCGTGCTCATCGTCATCGGGGCCGCTTTCTGGCTCAAGCAAACGACCGTCCTTGAACTCCAGGCCCAGCAGGAGGCCAAGCTCGCCCCGCTCCGCGAGCAGAACGACGCCCTCAAGGCCTCCTCCGAGGAAAACCGCCGCGCCCTCGAAGCCACCAACAAACTCCTCAAGGACGCCATCGCCAAGCGCGAGGCCGATATGTTCCGCACCGATGAAGAGGTGCAGAAACTCAACACCGAGCGTATGGACGCCCTCGCCGAGGCCATCGCCAAGAAGGTCCAGCCCTACAACCCGCTCCCGAAATCGCCCGAGGAGGCCGAGAAGATGCAGAACGAGCAGGTCGACAAAGTTTCCTCGCGCATGACCGAGAAGATTTCCCCGATCCTCGCCGAGATGGCCAAGGACCAAAACCTCACCCGCGAGTCCATCTCCACCTACAGCCAGCGTATCTCGGATCAGGTCGGCAACGTCCTCACCGCCGAGCTCGCGAAGAACCAGCAGCTGAACAACAACCTCATGGCGACGCAGGCCGCCGCGCAGGACGCCCTCAAGCTCTCGCACGAGATCACCGCCCTCTACCTCAGCTCCTTCAAGGACCAGGGCCTGATCACCCGCCTGCTTTCCCTGCCCGCCAACGTCGTCCGCGACGCCGCCAGCCTCAGCATCGTATCCAGCAGCGACCGCAAGAAGGTCGAGCTGGACCTGATGGGCCGCATGGCCGAGATCGACAAGAAGCTCGCCGAGATCCAGGCGCAGGCCCCGAAAAAGTAAGCGTTGCGGAGAACCCGTTCCGATAACCGGCGCCCGCGACGGCGCCGGTTTTTTTGCGCCCGCACATCCCGCCATCCTGGGGCATTCCCGGTTTTTTGGGTCGCTGTAGCCGGGGTCGCCGACCCCGGCCGGCCTCCGCCGCAGCGAGACCGGCGCCGACGGCATCCGCACATCAAAACCGAGAATAGTCTACCCGGGCATCAACGGAATTTGTTCAAAGGATGCGACCCCGTCGTCCGTTTTCGGTCCATCCCGTTGGCGATCCGGATCACCGGCGCCAACAGCCCGGCGTCGCGGAGCAGCCGAGACGTGACTTCGCCGATCTGGTGCCGGACCTCCCCGCGACGAGGCTCCAGGCCTAGCCCCTGATCAATTCCATCGCCTGCCCCATCGCCGCCGACACCGCCGCGCACGCCGGCTCGTTCTCCAGAGCGTTGAGCACTTTGTTGAACGGCTCGGCCCGTGCCGGACCATCATAGCCGATCGCCACCAACGCCCCGAGAAACGCCGCCGTATCGATCACCCCCGTCGCCATCGGCAGCTCCCGTTCGTTGTCCTTCTGCTGCGCCTTGGCCACGCCCTTCGGCGCATCGTTCAAGTCCACGCTCACCACGTCCTCGTTCTGTAACGTGCGCAGGTCCGCGACGGTATCGCCCGCCGTCCACCAGTGCCAGGTGTCGAGCACGAGGCCGACATTGCCGGTGCCGATCTCCGCGATCAGCTCGCGCATTTCCGCCAGCGTATGCACGAAGGGGTAGCGCTTACTCACGAGCAGCAGTTGCGTGCCGATGTATTCGAGGCCGAGCCGCAGGTCATGATCCCGCAGCACCCGCGCCGCTTCGCCCAACCGCGCCGTGTGCACCTTGAAATTCTCCCGATAAGTCAGCGTGTCATGTCCCGGCATCACCCAAGTCCCCACGCGCCGCACGCCCGCGCGCTGCAAGCCGGCCGCGATCGCGGGCAGCTTCTTCATCCCTTCGCGAAACTGCGCGTCGTCCTTGCGGAAATCCACCGGCAAGCTCGCCGCCGCCCAGACCAAGCCCCTCGTCGCCAGGTCGCCGCTCAACTCCGCGAGCTGGGCCGCCGTCATGGTCGCGATCTCCGCGGGAAGCGGTTCGACCGCCTCAAACCGATGCCGCTGCGCCAGCTCGTTCAGCTCGCGTTGGCTCGTCACCGTGACGCCGATACTTCCGGGC
>JBDNFZ010000183.1:0-6796 GCA_041689555.1 Opitutaceae bacterium
ACCACTCAGATCCATCCCCTGCCCGCCAACTGGCGGACCTTGCGGCGGCTGCTCACCGGACTTCCGGTGGCCGTCGCTTTTTTCAGCACGCTCAACCTCACTGCGCAGATCGTTCCCGCACCTGTCGCCACTTCCGGCGACGAGGTCGTCAAGATGAACCCCTTCGTCTCCACCGGCACGCGCTTCAACGACCGCACCGTCGTCGAGTCCCCGGTGCCCATCGACATCGTCACCGACCGCGAGATCCGCGCCACCGGTCTCTCCGAGCCCGCGCAGATTCTCCAGCGACTCGTGCCCTCGGTGAATTTCCCCCGCACGTCCATCTCCGACGGCACCGACAGCGCCCGCCCGCTCACGCTGCGTGGCCTTGCGCCGGACCAAGTGCTCGTGCTCGTGAACGGCAAACGCCGTCACGCCAGCGCGCTCGTCAATGTCAACGGCACCGTCGGCCGCGGCTCCGGCATGGTCGATCTCAACGCCATCCCCACCTCTTCCATCGGCCGCATCGAGGTCCTCCGCGACGGCGCTTCCGCCCAATACGGCTCCGACGCGCTCGCCGGCGTGATCAACATTGTCCTTCGCGACACGTTGTCGGGCGACGTCGATATCAGCTACGGCGCCACCGCCGACGGCGACGGCGAGGTCTACAATTTCAACGCCGCCGACGGCTTCAAGCTCGGCGAGAAGGGCAAGGTCAACATCAGCGCCTACTATCGCGACCGCGAGGGCACGGATCGTTCGCTGGCCGATACCCGCCAGCAATACTTCGGCACCGGTGGCACGCCCACCGCCGCCAATCCGCAGGGTTTGGTCGCCCTCTCCGGCAACTTCGGCTCCGGCACCGGGGCGGCCGCCGCCGGCGGCACCCTCGACCCGCGCGAAGCCACCCTTAACCGCAGCACCCACCGCCAGGGTGACAGCGCCACGACCGACATGGGTTTCATGGTGAACGGCGAACTGCCCCTCGGCTCCGACGGCGCCACACTTTACGGCTTTGGCGGCTACAACGACCGCGATACCGAATCCTTCGGCTTTTACCGGCGCGCCGGTCAAGACAACAACGTCCGCTCGATCTACCCGAACGGTTTCCTCCCGACCTTCAACAACAAGGTCAAAGACGGCTCCATCGGCGGCGGCGTCAAAGGCACGGCCGGAGCTTGGGGCTACGATGCGAGCCTCGTCTACGGGATGAACTCGTTTGAGTTTAACGTCGTCAATTCCGTCAACGTTTCGCTCGGATCGGCAAGCCCCACCCGGTTCTACGCCGGCACCCTCAATCTCGGGCAGCTCAGCGGAAACCTCGATTTCAACCGCGCCTTCGACTTGGGCGGGGTTCACCCGCTCAAGGTCGCATTCGGCGGCGAGTATCGCGATGACTCCTATAAAATCGAGGCCGGTGAGCCGGCTTCCTACCGCGACGGCGGCGTGGCGATCCTCGACGGCCCGGCGGCCGGCAATCGCGCGGCGGCCGGTTCGCAGGTGTTCGCCGGTTTCCGCCCGACCGATGCGATCGATATCAGCCGGCAGGCGTTCGCGGTTTATGTCGACGCCGAGCAGCAGATCTTCGATCCGCTCACGGTCTCGGCGGCGATCCGCTACGAGGACTACAGCGATTTCGGCAACACGACCAATTTCAAGGTCGCGGGCCGCTACAAGCTGCCGGCCGGCTTCGGCCTGCGCGGTTCGGTCAGCACCGGTTTCCGGGCCCCCGGCCTCGGCCAGCAATACTTCACGTCGACGGCGACCAACTTTATTACCATCGGCGGCGTGCTCACCCCCGTCGATGTGCGGACCCTGCCCGTCGGCACCTCCGCCGCCCGCGCGCTCGGGGCCGTGTCGTTGAAGGCCGAAAAATCCGACAATGTCGGGTTCGGCGTGACTTATAGCTTGGGCGACTCGTTTTCCGCCTCGATCGATTACTATCAGATCGAAATCAGCGATCGTATCGTGCTCTCCACCCAGTGGGCGGACGCGGCCATCACGCAGTTCTTCGAGACGCAGGGCCTGCCCGGCATCGGTGCCGCCCGTTACTTCACCAACGCCGTCGACACGAAGACCGAGGGCGTGGACCTTAACGTCCGTTATGCCCTGCGCCTGCGCGACCTCGGTCGGGTGACGCTCACCGGCGGTTACAATATCAACTCCACAAAGGTCGTCGGCAGCCCCTACGGCCTCCGGTCCGACCGCACCGTGCTTGCCGCCAATCCGGTGCTCCAGCAGTTCACCGGTGCGCCGCTCTTCGATTTGACGGAACGCGTCCGCATGGAGAAGGGCCAACCCGGTGACACCATCCAGCTCGGTGCGCTTTGGGAAATGAAGAAGCTCACCGCCCGGATCGGCATGACCCGTTTCGGCGAAGTCTCCGCCGTCCAAGCCGGTGCCCAAGGCTGGGATGTGAACCGCATCGCCTACCTCACGCCCGGCTACAATGTCACCCTCGCCCCCGCCTATGGCACCGTGGGCCGGGGCGCGGGCAACACGCCGGGCGCGTTCACCGCTCCGAACGATAGTCTCGGTCGGCCCAACGCCCAGGTGATCCAGACCTTTGAAGCCAAGTGGATCTCCGATCTCGAAGTGGGCTACGAGATCTTCACCCGGGCCCGTCTCTCCGTCGGCGTGCAGAACGTGTTCAACACCTTTCCCGTGGAAAATATCCGCTCCAAGGTGCCCGTGACCGGGACGGTCGCGACCGGCTCGAACAACGGGCAGGGCGCCGACAACATCGGCATCTTCCGCTACAGCGCCAACGGCGGCGCCCCGATGGGTATCAACGGTCGCTTCTCCTACGTGAAGCTCAGTTACCGCTTCTGATCCGCCGAAATCGTTTGCTGCAAAACCCGGCGTGCCCGTTGCGCGCCGGGTTTTTTTTGCGCCCCGGCGCATGGAAATGCGGTCTTTGCCTAGCCGCCCACGTCTGCCGATCTGCGGATCCCAACCTCCCTGATGCTCTCCGTCGTTTGCACGCTCGCTTACGACGTGCTTTCGCCCAACGCGAATTTCACCTTCAACGTCCTTGCGAACCGCGACGCGGGCCAGCACCTCGCCGACGAGGGCATCCGCCTTGCGCCCGATGTGCCGATCGGCGAGCGCACCGCCACTTCGAAGGGCAACCGGGTCTTCCGCGTCGAGGCCCACGCCGGACCCTGCGAGGTCGTTTACGGCGCCCAAGTCGAGGTCAACCGCCCGCCGTGCCGGCCGAGGTCAAGGCCGACCAGCCGGGCCGGATCCCGCTCTCGATTCTCACCTCCATGTTGCCGAGCCGCTCCTGCGAAAGCGATCGGTTCGCGCAAATTGCCCGGGATCTTTTCGGGAAAATTCCCCAGCGATCGGATCAGGTGCGCGAGATCTGCCGCTGAGTGGATGCCACGCGCGTTTACACGCCGACCACGACGGATTTCCGCACCTCGCGCTGGGATGCCTGGCAGTTGAAAAAAGGCGTCTGCCGCGACTACACCCACCTTGCCATCGCCCTATGCCGCGCGCTCGACATTCCGGCCCGCTACATCGGTGCCTACACCGTCGGGCTGGGCCCGATGGATTTTCACGCCGGCTTCGAAGCGCACATCGGCGGGCAGTGTTATCTGTTCGATCCGACGGATGGTATCGCGTCCGACCGCATCGTCGTGATCGCCTGCGGCCGCGACGCCGCCACCGCCGCGCTTGCGACCATTTTTGGCAAGGTCAACGCCCACCCGGTGAAGGTCGTCTGCACGTTTAGGTGAGCCGGGAAGGGGCGGTTCTCGCGTAAATTTTACCGGCACGGGTTGGAAAAGGGATTGCCGCCCGGCGGTGCAACCATACCTGTAGGAGCACCATGGCCCTGGTAAATTCCGGTCCCGCCAGTTCCGCGCAGCGCGCGAACGAACCCAAGAAGGGCGCCGTGAGCGTCAAGGCCGCCCAAGCTCTGGCCAAGCAGAAGACCTTGGAGAAGAAGGCCCAGAAGTATAAACTGCCGCTCGGCGAGCTGGCCCTGTTCACCCAGCAGCTCGCCTCGCTGCTCGTCGCCGGCTTGCCGCTCGTGCAGTGTCTCGAGGCGCTGCAGGATCAGACGGAGGATCAGGTGTTCCGCATCGTGATCCGCGACGTGCGGTTGGATATCTCGGCGGGCAATTCCTTTTCCTCGGCGGTGAAGAAGTTTCCGAAATCCTTCCCCAAACTCTTCACCTCGATGGTCGAGGCCGGTGAGGCCAGCGGCGGTCTCGCCGAGATTCTGGGCAAGGTCGCGGGCTACTTCGAGGCCACCGTCAAGCTCACCAAGAAGGTCAAGTCCGCCATGACCTACCCGATCGCGGTCATCGGTCTCGCGACCGCCCTCGTCAACGTCCTGCTGATTTTCGTGATCCCGGTGTTTGCGGATATGTTTAAGGATTTCGGCGCCAAGCTGCCGGCTCCGACGCAGTTCCTGATCGACCTCAGTAATTTCCTCAAAGCCTATTTCTTCTACCTCGTGGCCATCTGCTATGGTATTTACTGGGGCGTAGGCAAATTCATCGCGACCCCCAAGGGCCGCCGTTTGAAGGACCAGTTTCTCGTGCGTGCGCCGATTTTCGGCAACCTCGTGCACAAGATCGCCCTGTCTCGCTTCTGCCGCACCTACGCCACGCTGATCCGCTCGGGCGTGCCGATCCTGCGCACGTTGGAAATCGTATCCTCGGCCAGCGACAAGGTGCAGATTGAGGACGCCTGCACCGAGGTCGCCAAGCACGTCAGTCAGGGCGGTCAGGTCTCGGAGGTGCTCGCCGCCAACGAATTTTTCCCCCCGATGATGAAGCACATGGTCAAGGCCGGCGAGGCCACCGGCAACGTCGACGGCATGATGAACAAGATCGCCGATTTCTACGACGTAGAGATCGACGCCACCGTCTCGGCCCTCACCTCGCTGATCGAGCCGATCCTCATCGTGTTTCTCGGCGTGGTGGTCGGCGGCATCGTCATGGCGATGTTCTTGCCCATCTTCCAGCTCGGCGCGGTCGCCGGCGGCTTGCAGTGAGTTGATTTCCGCCGGGCCCGGTTCGCATGGCGGCGGATTGCCTTATCGGACCCGTTTACGGAGCCTGAGGTCCTTTTTTCATGCCTTCCGTTCTCATCGTCGACGACCTCATCTCCATCCACGAGATGTTGGAAGCGGTCATCCAACCCAGCGGTTTTTCCACCGTATTCGCGACCGACGGCGAGAAGGGCCTCGTGCGCTACAAGGCGGAGAAATTCGACTTGGTGCTGGCCGACATCGACATGAAGCCGATGGACGGGATCACCCTCCTGAAGCAACTCAAGCTCTACGATCCGAATTGCGTGGTCATCATCATGACCGCTTACGCGAGCACCGAGAGCGCGGTGCAGGCGCTCAAGTTCGGCGCGTTCGATTACCTGCAAAAGCCCTTCCGGGTCGATGAACTCATCGCCACGCTGAAGCGCGGCTTGGAATTCAAAGAGTTCCAAGCCCAGCGCACGACCGCGGGCCTCGCGCCCGGCGTGAAGTCCGACGACATCTCGAACCGGTTGATCGGCACGAGCGCCGCGCTCAAGAAACTGATCCAGCAGGTCAAGAAACTCGCCACGGTGCGCACGCCCGTCCTGCTGATCGGCGAGAACGGCACGGGCAAGACCGTGGTGGCGGAGATCTTGCACGGGGCCAACGGCGGCGACGCCCCGCTCGTGCGGATCGATTGCGCCCTCAGCACCGAAACCAATCTCCGGGCCGGCCTGCTGGGTGAGAACGGCGAGGGCGGCACCTGGGTGAAGCAAGCCAAGGGCGGCTCGCTTTATCTGCAGCATCTCCAATGCCTCTCCTTGCCCGTGCAGCAGGAACTCGTGAGCGTGTTGCGCAACACCGCGCACGGCTTCCGCCTCATCTGCACGACCTCGGAGGACCTCGAAGCGCTCACCGATGAGGGCAAGTTTCACGACGAGTTGTTTTACCGCGTCGCCTCGTTGCCGGCGCAACTGCCGCCCCTGCGCGAACGCAAGGAAGATATCCCTCTCCTCGTAAAGGCCTACTCGGCCCAAGCGACGAACCCCCACTTTGAAGCGAGCCTGATCGAGTTTACCGACGATGCCTTGGCCACGATGGCCTCGTATCATTGGCCCGGAAATCTCACCGAAATTTTTCAAGTGGTCTCGAGGATCGCCGCCATCGCCGAGGCCCGCGTGGTGACCTCGGAACAGTTGCCCATGAAGCTGCGCGAGTTAATGGACTGGCCTAAACTCGCCGACTACCTCGCCGGCCAGCAGCGCCAATACATCGATCTGGTGCTAAGGGCGTGCCGCGGCGACACCGGGCTTGCCGCCAAGGTGCTCGGCACGGATGTCCCGAAGGCGGATTGATCGCGCGCCATCGGACGCGAACTTGGTTTCCGCCTTCCGAAAACGGTGCCCCGCCGACGGGCCCGCTTTCCCGCTTGCCGCGTCTTTCGACGCGCTCAACCTCGCCGAAATCCACGCTCATGCCCAAACGCCCTGATCTGAAATCCATCCTCATCATCGGTGCCGGCCCGATCGTCATCGGGCAGGCGTGCGAGTTCGATTACTCCGGCACCCAAGCCTGCAAAGCTCTCCGCGAGGAGGGCTACCGCGTCATCCTCGTCAACTCCAACCCGGCCACGATCATGACCGATCCGGAGTTCGCCGACGTCACCTATATCGAGCCGCTCAACCTCGAGATGCTCGAAAAGATCATCATCGCCGAGCGCCCTTCCGCGCTCTTGCCGACGCTGGGCGGCCAGACCGCGCTCAACCTCTCGATGGAGCTCAACAAGGCCGGCATCCTCGCCAAATACGGCGTCGAGATGATCGGCGC
>JBDNFZ010000184.1:0-3886 GCA_041689555.1 Opitutaceae bacterium
GATGTCACCGCCGGGGCCTTCACCCAAGCCGGCGTCGCCGGTCAGGCCGAGGCGCCCGGGCCCGCCGTCGCCACGTCCTCGCTGCTCTACCTCGGCCTCGCCGTCATCATGGGTTGGCTCATGCGCAAACGCGGTTGGACCCAGCAACGCGCCCAGTGGGTCTTCTT
This sequence comes from Opitutaceae bacterium, assembly GCA_041689555.1. Lineage (GTDB taxonomy): Bacteria > Verrucomicrobiota > Verrucomicrobiia > Opitutales > Opitutaceae > Tous-C4FEB. The sequence goes on from JBDNFZ010000184.1 coordinate 168, forward strand.
GCCGCTCGTCGGGCTCGCCATCGCGGCGGGCCCGCTGTTTCCCCTCGATCTCGCCGCGTTTCTCCCCGCCGGCGTCCCGGCCGCCACCGCGTGGAACGTCGCGCTCCTCGGTTACTGCTTCGTCGCCGCCCTCATGCCGATGTGGCTCCTGATGCAGCCGCGCGGCGCCCTCGGCGGATATTTCCTCTACGTCATCATCGTCGCCGGCGTCGTCGGTATCATCGTCGGCGGACTCGGCGGCGATCTGACGTTGGCCGCCCCGGCCGTCACTGCGGCCGGCTGGTTCACGCCCACGGCCGGCGCGGCCGGAGGCGTTCCGTTGCCGCCGCTGTTTCCCATTTTGTTCATCACGATCGCGTGCGGCGCGTGTTCCGGCTTCCACGCCATCGTCGCCAGCGGCACGACGTCGAAGCAACTGGATCGCGCCGTCGACGCCCGCCCGGTCGCCTACGGCGGGATGCTCTTGGAAGCCTTCTTCGCCTGCATCAGCCTGGCGGCCGTGATGATCATGGCCCAGCCGACCGGCCGGCCCGATGTGATCTTCGCCAACGGCGTCGCGCTCTTCCTCCACCACGCGAGCTTCGGCCTTGTGCCCGTCGCGATCGCCCACGGTTTCGCCCTGCTTTGTTTCGCAACGTTCATCTTCGACACCCTCGACGCCTGCACGCGCCTCGCGCGCTACGTGCTGATGGAGCTGCTCGGCTGGGTCGGCACCGGCAAGGCCGTGCTCGCCACCGGGATGACCCTCGTCGGCCCACTCGTCCTCGCGCTCCTTCCCGCCACCACCGTCAACGGCCAGACGATCCCGCTGTGGCGCGTTTTCTGGGGCCTCTTCGGCGCCTCCAACCAACTGCTCGCCGCTCTCACCTTGATCGGCCTCACCATGTGGCTCTGGCGTCGCGGACGGCAGACATGGTTCACGCTCGGGCCGGCGATTCTGATGTGCATCGTCTCCGTCTGGAGCCTCGGCCTGATGTTGCAAACGCACCTCGCGCGCCTCGCGGCGGCGACCCCGGAGAAACCCGTGGCGACCGTCCATCAAGTCGAAGGCGGCGTCGCCCTGCTCCTCGTCTCGCTCGCGCTGTGGTTGATCGTCGAGGCCTTGATCCTCGCTCGCGGCCTGCCCAACGGCGGCGGCGCCGGCCGCCCCGGTCCCGCCGCGCAGCCCGCCTAAGACCCGATCGCCCCGCTAAAAATTTCATGATTCTCCGCCTCCTGCTCGCCGGCCTGTTCTCCTCGCTCGCTCTCGCCGCCGCCGCCGAGCTCCCGCGCTCGCCCGAAGTCATCGTCGCGACCTTCTGCGCCTCCTGTCACGGGCCCAACCTCACCGGCGAACGCGCCCCCAGCCTCCTCGACGCCCGCTGGGACCACGGAGCCGACGATGCCTCCGTGCTTCGCGCCATCACCGAGGGCTTCCCGCTCCTCGGGATGCCGCCGTTCGGCGCGGTGCTCACGTCCGTCGAGCAGACCGAGCTCCTCGCCCATCTCCGCCGCCAAGCCGCCGAATTCGCCGCCGGCCGCATCGCGCCCCCGCCGCCTCCGCCCGCCGAGCCCATCGATGGCCAGCTTCACACCTTCCGCATCGAGACCCTCGCCGAGGGCCTCGAGCGACCCTGGGGCTTCGCCTTCCTCCCCGACGGCCGCATCCTGATCACCGAGCGCCCCGGCCGCCTCCGCGTCGTCGAAAACGGCCGCCTCCTCCCCGCTCCGATCACCGGTCTCCCCGCGATTTTCGTCAAACAAGACGGCGGCCTCCTCGATGTCATCGCCCACCCCGGCTTCGCGCAAAACGGCTGGATCTACCTCGCCTACACCGAGGCCGGCGAGGCCCCCGGCACCTCCGGCACCGTCGTCGTGCGCGGCCGCATCCGCGACGGCGGCTGGACCGATCAGGAAACGATTTTCCGCGCCGACCAAAAATTCTACAACACCGACACCTCCCACTACGGCTGCCGTTTCCTCTTCGATTCCACCGGCCACCTCTTCTTCACCATCGGCGACCGCGGCGAAGCCGCCATGGCCCAAGACCTCGCCAGCCCTTTCGGCAAAATCCACCGCGTCACTGCCGACGGTCGCATCCCGCCCGACAACCCCTTCGTCGGCCGCGCCGACGCCCTCGCCTCCGTCTGGAGCTACGGCCACCGCCACGTGCAGGGCCTGGGTTATCATCCCGTCACCGGCCGGCTCTGGACCACCGAACACGGCCCCATCGGCGGCGACGAACTCAACCGCATCGAGCCCGGCCGCAACTACGGCTGGCCCTTGATTTCGGCCGGCGTCGATCCCACGCGCGTCTACACCGACGACCGCCCCGGCCTCACCGCACCCAACGCCCAATGGACGCCCACGATCGCGCCGTCCGGCATCGCGTTCTACACCGGCGACAAATTCTCCGGCTGGAAAAACCAACTCCTCGTCGCCGGCCTCGCCGGCCAACAACTCCGCCGCGTCGAGACCGACGGCGACCGCGTGGTCCGCCAGGAAGTTCTCTTCCAAGGCTTCGGCCGCGTCCGCACCGTCACCGTCCGCCCCGACGGCCTGCCCTACCTGCTCTTCGACGGCACCCCCGGCCGCTTCGCCCGCCTCGTCCCCGTCGCCACCGATCCCGCGCTCGCCGCCGCCCGCCCCGCCGTGCGCCGCAGCGTCTTTGGCCGCACCGCCGACGGCGTCGAGGTCGAAAACTACACTCTTACCAACCGCGCCGGCTCCACTGCCCAGATCCTCACCCTCGGCGCGATCATCGCCGATCTCCGCCTGCCCGACCGCACCGGCGTGTTGTCCGGCGTCGTCCAGAAGATCACCCCGGATCCCGCCGGTTTTGAAAAAGGTTTCAAGAACGCCGCCGCCGTCATCGGTCGCGTCGCCAACCGCATCTCCGACGCCCACTTCATCCTCGACGGCCGCACCTACCCGCTCGCCGCCAACGCCGCGCCCCATCACATCCACGGCGGCCCGCGCGGCTTCGACTCCCGCGTCTGGCGCGCCGAAATTCCCGATTCCGCCCAAGCCGCCGTGCGCCTCACTCTCGTCAGCCCCGACGGCGACCAAGGCTTCCCCGGCACGCTCACGGTCTCGGTCACCTATACGCTCACTGCGGAAAACACCCTCCGCCTCGATTACGAGGCCACCACCGACCGGCCCACGCCGCTCAACCTCACCAACCACGCCTACTTCAACCTCGGCTCCGGAGGCGACGTGCTCGACCACGAACTCCTCCTCGCCGCCGACCGCTACACCGTCGTTGATGCCGCGCTCATTCCCACCGGAGAGATCGCCCCCGTCGTCGGCACGCCGCTCGATTTCACCGTCGCCACGCGCCTCGGCGCCCGCGTCCCCGCGCTCACGGCGTTCTATCCAAAATCCCGCTACGATCACAACTTCGTCATCAACCGCCCGGCCGGCGACACCGCGCTCCGTTTCGCCGCCCGCGTTTACGAAGCTGCGAGCGGCCGCCAGCTCGAGGTCTGGACCACCGAGCCCGGCGTGCAGCTCTACACCAGCCCGCTCAGCGCCAAGCCCGTGATCGGCCGCATTGGTTTCTTCTGCCTCGAGACGCAGCACTACCCCGACTCCGTCAACCGCCCCGAATTTTCCTCGACGATCCTCCGCTCCGGCGAAACCTTCCGCTCCGCCACCGAGCTTCGTTTCACAACCCGCTAAACTTCCCGCCTTCCTCGTCCCCCTCCGCCCCCCCCGCCTCCACTCCCCCACCTCCCTAC
>JBDNFZ010000185.1:0-4459 GCA_041689555.1 Opitutaceae bacterium
ATCCCCGGTCGCGTCGCCGCGCGGGTGCTCGGGATGCACAACCGCAAGAACAGCTGGCGCCAGTGGGACAGCCGCGAGGACAACCGCGTGACCGGATCCCTGCGCGTCGTGCCCTTCAAAAAAACCGGCACCCAGATCGCCGCCTCCTTCGAGAAAGCCAACCTCTCCGGCATGTGGTCCGTGCCGCAAAACATGGCCGACAACGTGTCGTTCTGGGAAACGCTCCCCGATGCCCAGCGCCTCGTCGACAACCGCGGCACCGTCGCGCTCAACACCACCGTCGCCGCCGCCCGCGGTCTCGAACGCATCACCGGCAACCGGCATTTCATCGTGACCAACTCGGGCGACAACTTCGCCAACACGGTCGGCGGGGTGTTCGGCGGTCTCAACCTCTACACGAGCACCAGCTTCTACGAGACGGCCGCCCAGTTCAACTCGCTCGTCGGCGTCGTCCCCGGCTGGCGGCCCGCCGTCTTCCGCGACACCTTCCAGACCCTCCTCCCCGCCACGCAGCGCGAGGCCGACCGCAACGGCCCTTTCCAGTCCAATCTCGTCGCGCCCTATCATGTCGGCTACGGCCCCGATACGACCAATGCGAGCGACGTCGAGCGGCTCTTCGTCCGCGTCGAGCAACCGATCGGCAAAGACCTCTTCCTCGACGTCGCCTACCAGAAGGAAACGGCCAAGGGCTCCGCGTTCCGCCTCGATACGCAGATCTCCGCCGACCCGAATCTCTTTATCCCCGACGGTGCCGGCGGCGCGAAGGCGAATCCCTTCGCCGGCCGCTACTACATCGACGGTTCGCCGCTGCGCACGATCAACACCGACAACAACGAGGCCCTCCGTGCCTCCGCCCTTTACAACCTCGATCTGAAGAAATTCGGCGACCACAAGATCCTCGGCATGTGGGAGCGCAGCGAGAACACCAGCTCGCAGCTCCAGGGCAACCAGGTCCTCATCAACGCCCTCACCAACGCCCCGATCGCCAACGCCGACATCCGCAACGCCAACAACCGCGTCGACTACCGCACCTACATCGCCCCCGGTGTCGATTACCGGTCGTGGTTCGCCGGCACGTTTGCCGACAAAAAAACCGTCCGGCTCAACGGTATCGACTACAAGAAGGACTTCACCGACCGCAGCGTTTCGGGCAACAAAGCCGAGGCCAAGACCTACGTCCTCGCGACCCAGAGTTCCTTCTTCGACAAGAAGGTCTTCGTCTCGCTCGGCTATCGCAGCGACGATTACACGACGCTCACCCAGGTCGCCTCGCTCCTCGCCGCCAACGATCCGCGCGTGCTCTCGGGCGCACGCTTCGCCGGCGACGGCGTGCTCAACGACCAGTATCTCCGGATCAACAACGCGACCTTCAAAACCTATACCGCCGGCATCGTCTGGCACGCGCTCCCGAACATTTCCCTCTTCGCCAACCAAGCCACGAACATCGCCCCCGCGATGACCAACCGCCGCGTGATCTCCAACAATTTCGACGTCCCGAATCCCGTCGAAGGCAAGGGCTACGACACCGGCGTGATGATCCGCCTCCTCGACAACCGCTTCAACGCGCGCCTCACCCACTTCAAGGGCGAGAACCCCGGCAACCCCGTGAACCGCATCAGCTCCGTCGTCATCGACCACGACCGGATCATCAGCGCGCTCGCGAGCTCGATCAATCCGGCCACCGGCCTGCCTTACATCACGGCCGCCGATGCCCAGAGTAAATTCGTCTACCTCAAGTCGCGCGGCGCCACCGTCGGCACCTACGGCGGCGCCCTCGTCGACGGCCTCTCCGACGACATCACGACCGGCTACGAAGCCGACCTGAAGTTCAACCCCACGCGCAACTGGACCTTCACCGGGGCTTTTTCCTACACGGAGCTGAAGCGCGGCAACATCTTCACCGAGTTCGAGCCGTGGTTCGCAAGGGTGAGGCCCGACCTCGAGCGCTTCGGCAATCCCTCCAATTTGGTCGATCAGCTTAATAACCCGGTGATCGTCGCGGAGAACGTCGAGCGCATGGTGCTCGCGGTCGACGACCTGCGAAATGCCGGCGCGTTCGGATTCAACAACCGCCCCTATAAGGCCAACATGTTCACCCGTTACACCGTCGGCACGGGCCGGCTACGCGGCGTCTTCTTCGGCGGCGGCGTGCGCTGGCAGAGCCAGAATCTCGTGCAGCGCGTCGTCACCGGCCTTTCCCCCCAAGGCCGGCCGGTCTACGGCGCGACGCTCTACGGCCCCGAGATTCTCGAGGTGGATGCGCTGCTCGGCTACTCCAGCCGCATCGATTTCTTCGGCCAACGCACGAACTGGCGGGTGCAGATCAACGGCTCGAATGTGCTCAACAACCGCGACATCCAGGTGCTGCGTTATTCCGCCGACGGCAGCCGCCTCTGGCGCGTGACACCGCGGGCGCCCGGTAGCTGGCGGCTCTCGTTCTCCGTGAATCTGTGAGTCCGTCGTCTCCAACGGGGGCCGAGACCGACCTCGCGCGGCCGCCTCCCACGGGCATCAGCCCGGCGCGGTCGGTCGTGCTCTGCTTTCTGCTCTTCTTCGCCGCCGCGCTCTGCTTCCTCGACCGCCAGGTCCTCAGCGTGCTCGCGCCGCAGATTCTCGCGGAGTTCGCCATGACGAACACGCACTACTCGCGCGTCGTCTTCGCGTTCGTGCTGAGCTACACCGTCATGCTCGTGCTCGGGGGTCGCATCATGGACGCCCTCGGCACGCGGCGCGGGTTGGGGATTTTCGTCGGCTTCTGGTCGCTCGCCAGCGCCGCGCACGCGCTCGTGACCGGCCCGTGGACGCTCGGCCTCGCCCGGTTTGTCCTCGGTGCCGGCGAGGGCCCGGCGATTCCGGGCGCGATCAAAGGAGCGGTCGAGTGGGTCGACCCGAAGCGCCGCGGCCTCGCCGTCGGCCTCGTCACCAGCGGCGCTTCGCTCGGCGCGCTGATCGCCCCGCCGCTCGTGGTGTGGACCGCCTCTCACATCGGCTGGCGCGGGGCCTTTGCCGCGACCGGGATCCTCGGCGCGGTCTGGCTGGCGGCCTGGCTGCTGGCGTTTCGCGGGGTGCCCGTGGTCGCGAAGCGCGCCGAGGATCAGCCCGTATCGACCTGGCGCACGCTCCTCGCGCGGCGCGAGGTGCGCCGTTTGCTCGCCGCCCGGTTCTTCTTCGATCCGGTGTTTTACTTCTACATGTTTTGGATTCCGCAGTATCTGTCGCGCGAGCGCGGCCTCTCGCTGGTGGAAATCGGTTCGCTGATTTGGATCCCGTTTGTCGCGCTCGAAATTGCCAATCTCGCCGCCGGCCAGGCGTCGGATATGTTCGTCGCCCGCGGTTGGCCGCGCCCGCGCGCGCGCCTGACGTTGATGCTGGTCGCGGCCGTGCTCACGCCCGCGTCGTTCTTCGTCGCCCTCGCTGGCACGACCGGTCTGGCGATCGCGCTCATGGCCGTGCTGCTGTTCGCGCACGGCATCTGGATCACCAATTTCATGGCGCTCGTCGGCGACACCGTGGAGTCGCGCGACGTCGCGACCACCGTCGGCCTCACCGGATTCTGCGGCGGCGTCGCCGGCATGTTGTCGAACCTCGTGATCGGCCCCGTCGTGGACAACTACTCTTTCACGCCCATCTTCCTCGCCTCTGCCGTCGTCTATCCGATCGCGTGGCTGATCGTGAGCGGTCGCTCGCCGCTCCGTTAATGCGATCAAAGCCCCCGACCCATCCCCTCCCGCGCTCCGCAGATCGGTCTCTCAGCTCTCAACGCTCAGCCCTCAGCTCTCAGCTTTCAACTGACTTTCCCATGTCCGTCCCACCCGTCGTTTCTTCCGCCCCCGTCGTCCGCATTCCTCGTCGCAAACCGCTCACCGCCCGCATCGGCCTCTTCGGCGTCGGCTACCATGTTTACTGGGGCCAGTTTCCCGGCCTGCTCGACGAGTTGCTCGCGAAACTCGCCGTGCTCGGGCACCGCGTCGCCGCCACCGGTGCGACCGTCACCAATTTCGGCATGGTCGACAAAGCCCAGGACGCCTACGCGCTCCTCCCGAAACTCAAGGCCGCCGACCTCGACCTCGTCTTCTGCGACATGGTGACCTACGCGACTTCGGCGACGTTCGGCGCGATCATCCGCGGGCTCGATGTGCCCATCGTGCTCGTCGCGCTTCAACCCCTTGCCGCCATGGACTACGCCAAGGCGACTACGCACATGCAGCTCGCCAACGACGATTTCTGCTCCGTGCCCGAATTCACCGGCGTCGCCATCCGCATGGGCAAGCGTCCGCCCGAGGTCATCCTCGGCACGCTCCACGACGATCCCGCCGCCGATGCCGAACTTGTCGAGTGGTGCGAGATCGCGATGGCGCTCCACGACCTGAAACGCGCCCGCCTCGGCCACTTCGGCCATCCCATCGAGCACATGCTGGACATGCAGACCGACCAGACCGCGCTCACCGCCGCATTTGGC
>JBDNFZ010000186.1:0-2346 GCA_041689555.1 Opitutaceae bacterium
ACGTTCTACACCCGCGCCCGCTTTCTCGGCGCTTCCGACGCCATCGCCCCCGGCGAGCGTTTCCGCAACATCCGCCAGGCCGCATTCGACCGTCTCGCGCCCGCCGCCCGCGCCGAGTTCGTCCCGCTCGCCACCCTCACCCCCGCCGAGCGCGCCGAGTGGTTCTCCTCGCTGAAGCTCGACCGCCCCGGCGAGGGCCGCGCCGAGTTCTTTGGCGTGCTCTGGTCCCGCCTCGGCCAAGTCGGGTCCAGCCTCCCCGTCTCCACCGAGCTCCTCGTGGAAAACCTGAAAGCCTTCGGCGCCGAAGGCCTCGCCTACCTCGAGACGCAATTCGGCGTTCGCGGCCTTACCGACAACACCGGCCAGCCCATCCCCGTCGCCGACGCCGTCGCCTTCGTCCGCGCCCGCCTCGCCCGGCCCGATTTCGTCGCCACCGGCGTCACGGTCCGCTTTCAGGAGGTTGTCCTCCGCTTCACCCCCGACGCCGAGTCGCGCCTCCGCGAGATCTACGCCTTCGTCGACGCCCACCGCGACCTCTGGGTCGGCATCAACATGGCCGGCATCGAGGAGAACGGCTTCGGCTACCCGGCCCGTTTCCTCGCCACCTACCGCGAGCTTCGCTCCCGCTACCCCACGGTCGCCCTCTCCATTCACGCCGGCGAGATGGACGGCCCCGACCGTCACATCCGCGACACGCTCCTCCTCGGCGCGACCCGCATCGGCCACGGGGTCAACCTCCTTAAGGACCCCGAGACCCTCCTCCTCCTCCAGCAGAGCCGCCGCGCCCTCATCGAGGTCAACCTCATCTCCAACCGCCTCCTTGAATACGTGCCCGACACCGCGCGGCACCCGTTTCCGGAATTCCTCCGCACCGGCCTCCCCGTCTGCCTCAACACCGACGACCGCGGCATGTGGGACAGCAACCTCACCGACGAATACTACACCGCCGTCACGACCTTTAACCTCTCGTGGCCGGAGATCGTCGCCCTCGGCCGCGCCTCGTTAGAGCACGCCTTCGTGCAACCCGAAGTGAAGGCGCAGCTCCTCGCCGCCTATGCCACGCGCATCGCCGCTTTCGAGACGACCTACGGCGCCGCCACGCCGGAGTCCGCCCTCGCGTCACTCAGCGCCATCAAGCCCGTCACCTACGGCTACGCCCAACGCACCTGGGCCCTGAGCTTCCCGTAGGAGCAAATTTATTTGCGATCTCCGCCCAAGCCCCTCGCCGGATAATACCGTAAATAAATCCGAATCAGCAGGCTCCCAACTGGCCCCGCCGACCCGCCGCTGGTGAAGCAGCGGCCGCCCCTGCTCCGCCCTGCGCGGTGCATACGTGAACTCTTTCCCCGTCGTTTTTGATGCAAGCATACGGCCCCCAGCCTTGCCTACTCCGCCCCGCCCGCCCGCCCACCCTCCGACCGTGCCTTCAGACCAACCTGACGCTCCCGCCTCACCCCGCCGCGCAAAGGCTTGGTTCAACCAGTCACCACAGCGCAACGCGCGGGCTTTGCTTTCTCTGTTTTTCATCGCCCGTCCTCCGCGCGTAGCTGATCTTTGACGGTAGCCAAAAAACATGCTTACAAACGCTGAGCAGGCAGTCTTGGAATGCGGATTCACGGCTGATGATGCGCTCAAAGCCTACATCGCGATTCATGATCGGATTTTCGCGAAGCAGGCGACGGTCACCAGCATGTTGCAGAATCTCGCGGGAGTTGGCATACCATTTGAGGAGCTGCTCAGTGAAGCGAAGAAGGCGAATAGATTGTGGATTGATTTCGCCGCGTTTGCCGTTCGACCACGCCTGACCTGTCGCGCATCGGTTTCGGAAGAAGAAGCGCGATTCTTAGATTCGCTAGTCGAGTATTCCGCGGCGGTTCTTGCGACGACCGACGTCTTGGTTGAGCGCCAGGAGTTACTCGTGAAGCGGAAGCACAGCCCGAAAGAGGTGAGCTGGCACGCTTACACAGATGTCCAAGATCGGTATGATGCGGCGGTGGCACTCTATACCGGTCTCGGGCGCTCTCTGAATCCACTCATACATCGAGTGTTCGATCTCGCCGACGCGCGGTTGAAGAAAAATGGCTAACAAGCCGCCCGGAGGCCAAAAAAGGGGGGCCCAAAAAAGGGGACATGGGGTGACTCTTGACAAAAGAGATTTGACGGCGCGAGGTCGGGCATGGCGAGAAAGCTGAGACTGGAATACGCGGGGGGCTGCTATCACGTGATCAACCGGGGGAATTACCGGCGGAATTTGTTCGCGGCGGAAGGGGCGGCGGAATCTTTCGAGCGGTGCCTGTTCGAGGCGGTGGCGCGGTTTGGCTGGCGGCTCGACGCCTTCGTCATCAT
>JBDNFZ010000187.1:0-4285 GCA_041689555.1 Opitutaceae bacterium
ACTCGGTGACGGTCTCGCTCAACTTGGCGAAGCGGATCTTACGGTTCCCGCGAGCGTCGGGCATGGGATCGACGTCGGCATCGTCGACGGAGTCGAGGGCGTCGCCCACCGCGCCGTTCACAATCAACGGTTGGCTAGAGAGCGGCGCTTCGGCAGGGGTAACATTGAGGTTGAGGACCACACCGGCGGGGTTGGCTGGCGCCGGGGTGGACTCGGGTTTACGGAGGGCGGCGGGGCGAACCTTGGTGTTGAAGATCACCGCGAGTTCGCCGGAAGAAAGGCCGAGGAGTGAAGCTAGCCTTGGCCACTTGGCCTCGTCTTCCTTCCGGAGCATTTGCGGATCGACGCCGAGCACGATGAGCGACCGGCTGATCGCAAGTTTGGCGCCGTTTGCGTCAACAATCTCCCCTCGCCGACCGGGCAGCGGATCGATGCGATAACGCGCCTGAGAGACGAATTTGAGCAGCGCCTCGCGGTCGATCACGTGCAGCCAGACCAAGCGAGCGCCGACGCACGCAAAGCAGCCGAGGACCAGAACAACCAAGAGAGACTGTCGGGAGCTGGATGCGAAGCCCTTGGACATCGTTATGGGCCGGCGGCGATCCGGAAAGAAACGGGAACGGCCCGGTCGTTGAGGAGAGTCCGGCTCGCCTTACCGGCAAGGCGCTGGGCGGCGCTTTCGGCCACACTGACCACGGTCGAAGGCACAAGGCCCAAGTTCATGCCAAGGTTTCGCTGCATGAGAACGGCCGGACTCTGTTCGGTCTCGATCGCCGTGGTCGTCTCCGCGAGGTGACGCTTAAGCTCTGCGAGTCGCGTTTCGAGCTGCTTGTTGGCATTGGCCACCAGGGAAATTTGGTGACGCATCCAGACGGTGCCCAAGCCGATGGAACCGGTGAAGCAGATTGCCACCAGAGTGCAGATGACGAAAGGGCTGACGAAGGCGTGGTTGGTCGGGCGCATGGAGGGGAAGGTCGAGGCGATTTCGTTTAGCGCAGAAGCGGAAGGGTGGGATGGAGCCTAGAGTTTGCGGAGCGCGCGGAGCTTGGCAGAACGACTGCGCGGATTGGCGGCGATCTCGGCGTCAGACGGGGTGATGGGCCGACGCGTCAGAGGCTCGGCGAACTTCGCCCGGAGATCCTGTGGCAACGAATCGTGCGCACCCTCGGGCTGACCGCACTGCCGCCGGAAGAACTGTTTGACCGGCCGGTCTTCGAGCGAATGAAAGCTGATCACAACCAGCACGCCGCCCGGCGCGAGTTTCGCAAAGGCCGCCGGCAAGGCGCGCTCGAGCGCGCCGAGTTCATCGTTTACCGCGATCCGAATGCCCTGAAACGAACGTGTGGCGGGATGGGTCTTCGAGGCGTGCCGATCCCGCGGTGGAATTGCATCGGCAATCACCGAGGCGAGAGACGCGGTGCGGGACAACGCGCCTGTGGCCCTCGCACCGACGAGGGCCCGAACCACCCGCCGCCAGTTTTTCTCTTCGCCGTAGTCGCGAATCGCGCGGACGAGCATTTCCTCGGTGGCGGTCTCCAGCCAGCGCCCGGCCGGAACGCCCGAGCGCGGATCCATGCGCATATCGGCCGGCGCATCATGACGGAAGGAGAAGCCTCGTTCCGCGTCATCGAGTTGAAACGAAGAGACACCCAAGTCGAAAAGCACCCCGTCGAAGCCGGACTGGGGCAATTCGCCAAGCCGGCCGAAATCGGAATCGATCAGAGTAAATCGATCACCAAAAGCGACCGTTAGGTCCGCGGCTCTTTCGCAGGCCGTCGGATCGCGATCAAGCGCGATGAGCGAAACATCCTGCGCCGACTCAAGTAAGGCGCGGCTATGGCCACCCCCGCCAAAGGTGCAGTCAAGGAAACGGCTTTGGGCCTTCGGGACGAAGGCCGCCAGCGTCTCGGCCAAAAGGACAGGTTGATGGCCTTGGAGCATGGGCAGAGGACCGGGGTTAGCGAGAGCCGCGAACATGCGTCGAAGGCTGGAGCCGACCGGGTTGGTGCGTGGAGACGACGCGCAACACCAGGCCATCGCGCACCCGGGAGGAGACGTGAAAGGGTCTGGCTGCGGAGAAAGCGTGCCCTTGTTCCGCATCGATCCACGCGGGAAACCCCCGGCGCACGGCAGCGATTCCGCCGGCCGGCTTGCGCCGGGGCAGGCGGACGACGGCGAGTTTGGTGGAACGGCTCATACCCTAGATTCCCAACCGGCGCATCACATCGCCGAAATTGTCGCCGGCTGTGCGCGCCTCGACCTTTTCCCAACGTGACGGCGCATAGAGATTGAATTTGATGAGCGAGCCCACCAATACGGCGTCCTTGCCGATTCCAGCGTAGGCCAACAAATCAGCGCTCACGCCCACCCGGCCCTGCTTATCGAAGGAAAATGATTGGGTCTGAGCAAAGAAGCGGGCCGCGAAATCCTGGCCCGCACCGTCGCTCAGCGCCATCTCGGCGATTTTCGTCTGCAGTTTGTCGACCTCAGCCGGGGGCAAGACCGTGATGTAGCCATCCGGATGCGGCGTAGCGAGAAACGTGTCTGTTTCCTCGTGAGCAGACCTCCAGGCAGAGGGGATCGTCAGCCGACCTTTCTCGTCGAGGGTGTGCCTAAATAGGCCGGTGTAGGATGCTTTTCCGGACGGGGACATGGGATTGGGCACCTAAATGCCCCACAGTGCCCCATTTCAACCCATTTTCTTCCACAACAGTCAAGCAAAGAGCCTAAGAAATACATCTTCGGGGTCATTTTTATGCCAAGTCCTAAAAACCTCGCGGGGACTTTTTTCACGGAAGGGAAACAGAAGCCACAGGGCTACCCCAGAGTTGGTCACGATCACCGCCGTCGAGGATTTTCGTTTTGTTTTTATCCGCGCGTCACCCACCTTGATCCCATGCCAAACGAGCGCGATGAGGTCTTGGAGATTTTTACCCGCACCCGAGCCCTGTTGAACGGTCATTTTGTTCTCAGGTCCGGGCTACATAGCGCCCACTACTTTCAATGTGCTCAAGTGTGCCAGCACATGGACGCTGTCGAGCGACTGGCCGAGCTGCTGTTGATCAAGCTGGGCAAGGCGGGAATCTCGTTCGAGACGGTGCTGGCTCCCGCCATGGGCGGCCTCGTCATCGGACAGGAGGTTGCACGGCAGGCGAGGGCCCGCTATATCTTCGCCGAGAAGGAGAATAATTTACTGGTTTTGCGACGCGGCTTCACCATGCGTCCCGGGGAACGAGTCTTGGTCGTGGAAGACGTGGTTACACGGGGCGGACGAGTTTTGGAGAGCTTGGAAATCGTCCGGCAAGCAGGCGGCGCCGCCAGCGGCGTTGGAATGTTGGTAGACCGAAGCTCGGGCGCCACGCGTTTTCCAGTGCCTGCGATTTCTCTCCTTGAACTGAGTTTTCCGACCTACCCGGCGGACGCTGTGCCGGAAGCGCTGAGCAAGATTCCGATCCTGAAACCCGGTAGCTAAACGTCTGCGACAGCCCGAACCGGGCCATAAACGAACACCGCCACTACCTGTTCATTGCCTTTAGAATCGTCCGAGGTCTGGAAATCACCGGAACCTCACAACGGCCAATCGACCGGCGCGCATGCGGCGACGGATCTACTTCACCGTTATCGCCACAAATCGATAAGCGCCGCGGAAGTTTACGAGCAGTAGGTTGCGTCCCTGCACGAGCGATTGTTTCGCCGAGGCAAGATTCACCACGGGAGTCCGGTTGATTTCGATCACGATCATTCCTGCGGATAGGCGATCGGAAAAAGGAGAGCTTTCTTCGATGTCGGTGATGAGCAGGCCGCTCAGGCGGGGCTCTAGGCCGCTCCTCTTTTGCACTTCGTCCGTGAGTTGGGTCACGTTTACGCCTGCAATCAGTTCGTTCGGCTTCTCCGAAAGTTTACCCAATGTGACTTCGATCGTGCGCTCCTTGCTGTCGCGCATCAGCTTAATCTTGGCTTTGGATTCGGGCAGCATCTGTGCGATTACGAGACGCAATTCCTCCAAAGAGCCGACGGGTTTTTCGTTGATCGCCAAAATAACGTCCGACCTCTTCAGGCCCGCCTTTTCCGCCGGACTATCGGGCGAGATGTCGGTCACAGCGACGCCTTTGGCATCTCTCGGCAATCCAAGTTGCTCCGCGACATCCGCCGTGACCGTTTCCGTCGTGACGCCGAGGTAGCCTCGCGTGACGGTCCCGGTTGCGACGAGGCTGTTCATGACGCTGGCGGCAAAATTGATCGGGATGGCGAACCCGATCCCGATGTTGCCACGCGAAGGAGAGAT
>JBDNFZ010000188.1:0-6548 GCA_041689555.1 Opitutaceae bacterium
CGTCGCCCGCCTCGTGCGACACCAACGATGAGAAACTAACCCCCAGTCTTACCCACGCGCTCTTCTCCGCTGCGTAGTCCTCGCTACGCCGCCTTCCTGATCGCTACCATCCGAGCCAAACTCCAGGGCCCGCTTGCGGGCACTCCGGTCGCGGCACGGGTGCCGGCAAGCGCGCCGTCCTACGGTGCCTTGATATTCGGATAGTTTCTAAAAGCACCCGGTGCATACCGGTCCGCTCTCTGGCCGGATTCCGTCACCGTCTGCCGCGCGCCCGACCGCAGCTCGCGAAGTCGATGCCGCAATTGCGCGTTTGAGAATTCGCGTCACCTTTCCGGCCAATCACCGTCAACTCGGACACCAGCTCAAAGTTCCGCGCTCGTCGGTCTTCCGGCCATCGACCCGTCAACCTTGCCGCCATTCCCCTTCCCCTTCCTATCCTCGTATGTCCAAAGCGCGCAGCTCCACCACCATCATCGCCGTTCTCCTGCTCATCGCCGCCGGGTCCGTCGGTGCTTGGTTCTACACCCGGTCCTCCGGTGAAACCGCACCCGAGTTCGGATCTGCCAAGATCGCCCGCGGTGAAATCCAACAGGTCGTGACGGCCACCGGCGGCCTCGAAGCCGTCACCAGCGTCGACGTCAGCAGTCAGATCTCCGGCCTGATCATCGAGGTCGCCGTCGACTACAACACCCCGGTGAAGAAGGGACAGATTCTCGCCAAGCTCGACCCCGCCACCTACGAATCGCGCCTCAACTCCGCCAAGGCCCAACTCGCCAACACCACCGCGAGTTTTAGCCTTGTCCGGCTCACTACGGAACGCTCCCGCGCGCTCCAGTCGAAAAATCTCGTCTCGCAAGCCGAGCTTGACCAGTCCGAGGCCCAGCTCGCCCAATCCCAGGCCCAGATGCAGATTCAGCAGGCCGCCGTGGACACCGCCAAGGTCGACCTCGCGCGCTGCACCATTTATTCTCCGATCGACGGCATCGTTATCGATCGCCTCGCCGAGGTCGGCCGAACCGTCTCCGCCAGCACCAGCGCTCCCACGCTCTTCACCATCGCCAACGATCTTTCGCAGATGCAGATCAGCGCGGCCGTGGCGGAGGCCGATATCGGCACCGTCGAGGACAAGCAGAACGTAAACTTTACCGTCGACGCCTACCCGTCCCGCCAGTTTCGCGGCCGTATCTCCCAAATCCGTAACGCCCCCAAGACCCAGTCAAACGTCGTCACCTACGGCACCATCATCGACGTCCGCAACGATGACTTGAAACTCAAGCCCGGCATGACCGCCAACGTGTCCATCATCATCGCCCAGCGCCCCGGCACGCTCAAGCTCCCCAACAGCGCCCTCCGCGTCCGCATGCCCGAGAATCTCCTCCCGCCTGCTCCTGTCGCCGCCGTCGCCAAATCCGCCGACGGGAAGTCCGCCGACGGCAAATCCGCACCCGCCCCCGCGCTCAAGCCCCTCACCGAAGAACAGAAGCGCACCGCGATGCGCGAGGTCATGCGCGATGTCGGTTTCTCATTCGGGGCCGGCGGTCCGCCCACTCCCGACATCGTTGCCAAGATGGAGGCCCTCGCCAAGGAGCGTGGCCTCGATCTCGATTTCAGCCGCTTCAGCGCCGGCGGTCGCGGCGGCCGCGGCGGCAATACCCCCGCTTCCAACGCACCCGTCGTCCGCACCCTCTACCGACTCGTCGGTTCGGATCCGAAGAACCTCAAGCCCGAGGCCGTGCAGGTGAAGCTCGGCATCACCGACGGCATCACCACCGAGATAATCGACGGCCTGGCCGAGGGCGACCTGATCGTCACCTCGGTCACCCTCGGCGGCTCCTCCGGCCCGTCCGCCCCCGCCGGGGCCGCCAGCAGCGCCCTCACCGGCAATCGCTTCGGCGGGAGTGACCGCAGCAGTCGCGGTGGTCGGTAAGAATCCTTATCAGGCCAGCCGCCCCAACTCGCCCATGCCGCCCGTTGTCCAAATCGAGGATATTCACAAAATCTACGAATCCGGCGAAGTGCCCGTTCACGCCGTGCGCGGCGTTTCCCTCGAGATTCAGAAAGGCGATTTCGTCGCGCTCATGGGCGCCAGCGGCTCGGGAAAATCCACCCTCATGAACCTGCTCGGCTGCCTCGACCGGCCGACCCGGGGCAGCTACCGGCTCGACGGCATCGATGTCTCCCGCCTCGACCGCAACGCCCTCGCCGATATCCGGAACCAGAAACTCGGCTTTGTCTTTCAGGGCTTCAACCTCCTCGCGCGCACGACCGCGCTGGAGAACGTAGAGCTGCCGATGCTCTACGGTGCCCGTCGTTTCACGTCCAAAGAGATCCGGGCGCGCGCCCTGCATTGCCTCGACATCGTGGGCTTGTCCAACCGCTCCGACCACTTTCCCAGCCAGCTCTCCGGCGGCCAGCAGCAACGCGTCGCCATCGCCCGCGCCCTCGTCAACGAGCCCCAGGTCCTCCTCGCCGACGAGCCCACCGGCAACCTCGATACCCGCACCTCAGCCGAGGTCATGGGCGTTTTCCAGAAACTCAACGACGACGGCATCACCATCGTCATGGTCACGCACGAGCTGGACATCGCGCACTTCTGCAAACGCAACCTCATCCTCCGCGACGGCGTCGTCGTCCGCGACGATCCGGTGACCGACCGCTCTTTCTCCGCCTCCGCCCTATCCAAAATCAGCGAGGCCGAGGCCGCCGCCAAGCTGATCTCCGCCAAGTTTTGATTCTCCACCGTTTGTTCATTCCGCCTCTTCCATGCGCTTCGCCTCCATCATCAAGGTCGCTCTCCGTGCCCTGCGTCGAAACACGATGCGCTCCATCCTCACCGCGCTCGGCATTATCATCGGGGTCGGCGCCGTCATCGCCATGGTCAGCATCGGCAACGGCGCCAAGGCCCAGGTCGAGGCCCAGGTCGCCAGTCTCGGTCAAAACGTCGTCTCGGTTTTCTCCGGCAGCACCAGTTCCGGCGGTTCCCGCGGCGGCTGGGGGAGCGCGCCCACCCTCACGGTCGAGGATGCCGAGGCCATCGACCGCGAGGTGCCCGACATCATCGGCGTGAGCCCCGAGGTCCGCGATCGCAATCAAGTCCTCGCCAACGGCCTCAACTGGAATACCTCGGTCAACGGCGTCGGTCCGGATTTTCCCGACATCCGCTCGTGGAAAATCGCCGACGGCGCGATGTTCAGCGAGCAGGACGTCCGCAACGTCGCCAAGGTCGCCGTGATCGGAAAAACCGTGGTCGACCAGCTCTTCGCCAATGTCAACCCGGTCGGACAGACCCTCCGTATTCGCAACATTCCCTTCAAGATCGTGGGCGTCATGGAGACCAAGGGCTTCAACCTTTTCGGCTCCGATCAGGACGATGTCGTCATGGTGCCCTACACCAGCCACATGAAGCGGATTTCCCGGCGGACGAGCATCAACTCCATCATCCTCCAAGCCGCCAATCCCGAAGTCATCGAGCGGGCGCAGAAGGAAATCACCGAGGTTCTTACCCAACGCCGCAAGGGCCGCGAAGCCGACTTCACCGTCCGCACCCAGATCGAGCTCGCCCAATCCGCCACCGCCACGACCCAAACCATGACGATGCTCCTCGCCGCCATCGCCAGCGTGTCCCTCATCGTCGGCGGCATCGGCATCATGAATATCATGCTCGTCAGCGTGACTGAGCGCACCCGGGAAATCGGCATCCGCCTTGCCATCGGGGCGCACGGCCGCGACGTGCTCATGCAGTTTCTCATCGAAGCGATCATCCTGAGTTCGCTCGGCGGTGTCCTCGGCATCTTTCTCGGCGTCGGCTCCGCGCAACTCGTTTCCCATCTCAACGGCTGGCCCGTCCTCGTCTCCACCAGCTCGATCGCGGTCGCTTTCGTTTTCAGCGCCGCCGTCGGCATGTTCTTCGGCTTCTATCCCGCCCGCAAGGCCGCCCAACTCGACCCGATCGAGGCCCTGCGTTACGAGTGATTTCGTCGCGGACTGCGCTTGAAATATTGCCCGGCCCGGCCAGTCGTAGGATTTCCATGCTGCCCGCCTGTCTTTCCTTCGCCCTGATTCTGGCCCTGTCCTTCCCGCCGGTCTACGCCGGCCCCCTCGACGACGCCATCGCCCTTTACCGCGATAAAAAATACCCCGAGGCCCGCGCCGCCCTCGAGAAACTCACCGCCGCCGAGCCCGCCAACGCCGCCGCCGCCTACTACTACGGCATGACCCTGCGTCGCCGCGGCGACAACACCGCCATCGACGACGCCGTCCCGTGGCTCGCCAAAGCCGTCGAACTGGAGCCCAACAACGCCACCTACCTCGCCGACTTCGGCGGCAGCTCTATGCAGTTGGCTGGAAAGACACGGTCCCTGTCGGCCGCCAATCGCGGCCGCGACGCCATGCTCAAAGCCATCGAACTCAACCCCGAAAATCTCCAGGCCCGCGAAGGCATCATGCAGTTTTATTCGCAGGCTCCTTGGCCCATCGGCAGCAGCAGCAAAGCCTACGCGCAAGCCGGGGAAATCCGCAAACGCGACGCCACCCGCGGCCTCGCCGCGCTCATCACTCTCAAGAGTTCGGATAAGAAGTTCGCCGAAGCGATCGCCCTGTGCGAGGAGGCGCTTCGCGGTCGCTCCGACGACTACTTCGCCCTCTACCAGATCGGACGGATCGCCTCGGTCAGCGGCGAGCAACTCGACCGCGGGCTCTCCTGCCTTCGCCGTTGCCTTGAGCTTACGCCGCCTAACAACCAACCCGGCCACAACGGCGCCCACTACCGGATCGGCATGATCCTGGAAAAAAAAGCCGACCGGCCCGCTGCCCGCGCCGCCTACGAGGCCGCGCTCAAGCTCGATCCCGATTTCAAGCCGGCGATCGACGCTCTCGCCAAACTCTAGCCTGCCCGCTTGCCGCGTCCGTCTGCCTCGGCTTTCCTCGTCGCCGCATGACCGCCGCCCCCGCCCGTGATCGTTTCCTCAGTCTTCTTGCCGAGGCCGTCGCGGCCAATGCCGTGGTCAAGGTGACCCTCGGCAAGCCCTGCGGTGCCGATACCACGCTCCGCAACATCTTCGTCCGCCCGGTCGCACTGCAGGCGGGCCCGCACCTCACCTTCGTCTGGCGCCATGCCACTCGCGACGTCACCAAAAACCTTCCGCCCGCCGAAGCCCTCGCGCACATCGCCACCCTCATCGGCCGCGATTTTCTCGACGCCCATCTTTTCACCACGACCCGGCAGGCTCAGCTCGAAACCCGGCCCGACGGCACCGCCCGCCTCAGTCTCAAATCCGTTCCGCACGTCGACAACCTTACGCCGTCCGTCACCGCACCGCCGCACGACAGCGCCAAGGCCTACCTCATTCCTGCCGATTCCCCCTGGCTCCGTGCCCTCGGCGTGACCAACGACCGCGGCCAGCCCCGCGCGGAACAGGCCGCCAAGTTCCGCCAGATCCAAAAGTTCGCGGAGTTGCTCCGACACCTCGTCGGCGAGACGTTCCCCGCGCCCGGATCGCCGCTCCGCATCGCCGACATGGGCTCCGGCAAAGGCTATCTCACCTTCGCCGTCGCCGCCCTCCTCGGCGACCGCGCCACCGTTACCGGTATCGAGGCCCGTCCGGAACTGGTCGATCTCTGCAACCGCATCGCGCGTGAGAGCCACGTTAGGAACCTCTCGTTCGTCTCCGGTCGGATCGGGGAAACCCGGGAGCCCGTCGGCGAAAATCCCCTCGACGTCCTGATCGCCCTCCACGCCTGCGACACCGCGACCGACGACGCCCTCGCCGAGGGAATCGCCGCCGGGGCCGCCCTGCTCGTCGTCGCTCCGTGTTGCCAAAAAGAAATCCGCGGCCAGCTCGCCGCCCCGCCCGTCCTCGCCGATGCCCTCCGGCACGGCATCTTTCAGGAACGGCAAGCCGAGTTCGCGACCGACGCCCTCCGCGCTCAACTCCTCGATTGGGCTGGTTACAAAACCAAGGTCTTCGAGTTCATCGCCACCGAGCACACCGCTAAAAACCTTCTCATCGTCGGTCAGCGCGCCCGCGCCGCCGACACGCCGGACGGACCGCAGGCCGCGCGCGTGCGCGACTTCGCCCGCTTCTACGGCATCCATACCCACCGGCTCGCGACCCACCTCGGGTTTCCGCTTTGAGGATTTACCCGCCGGGGAACGGAGTTGAGTCCGTCCGCGGCGGCGTTCTCTCTCACGCCGTGGCGTTTCTCCGCGTTTCAATCGTTTTTTTCGGCTTTGCGCTGCTTGCGCCAGCATCCGTCGGGGCTCTGCCCGCCCTGCCCTTCACGCTCGACGATTCCGATAACCGATGGCGCCCGGTGGGAAGCGAGCGCGTCCGCGATGGCGTCCGGCTCGAGAGCCCCGGAATGGGCCTCGACCTCACACACCGTTAACCCCCGCAAAAGCGCATGACTTGGAAAGAAATCGACTGGACCGCGCTCGACCGCCTGCGCGCGGGTTTCCTCTCCGGGTCGGCCGCCGCCGGTCCCTATTGGCAATCACCCGCCGACCTCGCCGGCTACGACTTCACCTACGGCGAACGCATCGGGTGGAA
>JBDNFZ010000189.1:0-7373 GCA_041689555.1 Opitutaceae bacterium
GCTGCTTTTCGGGAAAATGGGGAGTTGGACTTGGGGCATGCTTCTCACTGTCACTCCCGCGCTTTTAGCGCCAGCTCCAGCTCATCTCGTTTCCAGCCCGCCCCCTTTTTCACGCCTCAGGTCAGGATGTCTGAGCCTTGGTGATAGACCACCGTCGCCCCCGGCATGGCGGCAAGCTCCCGCGCAAACTCTCGCCGGAGCCTCCCCAGAGAATTCCACCAATGGAAATTGAAGTTGTGGTAGCGGGAATCCGCCGGCGCGGCCCGCCGATCAAAAAGCATGCGGAACCGGGCAACCACCCCCAGCGTGGGTTCATATTGGCGGTGCACCGCAAGCAACGATTCCACCCCGCCCAAGTCCAGCATGGTGGAATAGACATGGATCACGGGCCGTTCCATGGAGTTTAAAGACTTCATCCCCGAATGCTCAGGGTCTGGTTAGCTCGTGGCTGAGGGCTCGCGCATACGTTTCCAGCCCCACCGGGCGTCCCTGCAGCGCCCCGCGCCAGAACGCCCCTACGCTCTCGCCCAAGCCGCGCGGGGAATAACCCCAACTGCGCCAATAGCGAAAGTGATTGCCGGGCAGGTGTCGCAAAATTCGCCGCCCATGCCGCAACCGCACGGCGACATAGGCGCCGTTTTGCAGCGACCATAGATCCTTCATCCGCCGACGCGCCGCGTCCTCCGGCGGGGGCAGATGCGGGCAGACGGCATCCGGCGCGAGGACACACCTGAACCGCGCCGAGAGGCGCAGCGTGGAGTCGATATCGGTGCCCTGATACCACAGTCGCGCTTCCGGCCAGCCCACGGTCTCCACCGCGCGGCGGCTCACCACCAGACTCGCCCACGTCGCCCAGACCCACGGTTGCGGCGCGGTGCCGCACCGCGCGCGGAATTGTTCCGGCGTCACCCCGCTGCGGATCACGTTCCACGCCGGTTGCGGCAGCGGCCCCGGAAACCACGTCACGATACCCCGCGCATCCGTCACCATCGCCGAGGCCACATCGGCTCCGGCCGAGGCGAGGGCGGCCAGCAGCGCGCTCAGCGCCCCCGGCGTGGCCACCGCGTCGCCCGTATCCCATCCGCCGCCGCCGCCGCCACCGGCAGCGCGCTCAGCGCCCCCGGCGTGGCCACCGCGTCATCATCGAGAATCCACGCATGGGTCGCCGCCGTGTCCTCGAAAACTGCCCGCAGCCCTGCGGCGACGCCGCCCGCCGTGCCGAGATTCTCCGGCGGTGTGACCACGCGCGAGTTCGGCACAGGCGCCGTTGCGACCACCGCCTCCGTTTCGGCACCACCGCCGTTGTTGACCACCACCACGCCGGCCAGCCCGGGCCCGGCCGAGGCCAACGAGGCCAGAGCCCGCCGGAGCAATTCCGGCCGGCGATAGGTGGCGATGACTGCAAAAACACACGGCGACACGCCCGCCAGATTGCCGGCCACGCCCGCCGAAGCAACGCCGCGCAGGGATTGTCACGCACGCGGGCCGCGCTCAAGGTGTCGCGGTTGCCCATCGAAGCGCCCCAGTCCCACGCCCACCAACGCAACCGGTCCCTCCGGCTGGCCGTGATCGCCTCCGCCCTCGCCAAGGGCGCCTCCATGCTCTGCACCCTCGCGCAGGTGCCGATCGCACTGCACTACCTCGGGGCCGAGAGCTACGGCCTTTGGATCGTGCTGATGAGCATTTTCGGCCTGCTGAATTTCGTCGATTTCGGAATCGGCGTCGGGATGCAGCAAAAGATGGCGGAGGCCTATGCCGGAGACGACGGTGTCCGCCTGCGCCGGACTTTCCTGAGCGGCTGCGGCGCGCTCGCGGCCCTCGGCCTGCTGAGCCTGCTCATCGGCCTGCCCGTGGCGTGGTGGGGCGACTGGGGCCGCTGGTTCGGCCTGACCGCACCCGCCTTGCAGGCCCAGGCCCCCGCCGCCCTCGCCATCATCATCGGCGGTTTCGCCCTCGGCCTGCCGGGCAACGCCGTCGTGCGCCTGGGCGGAGCCCTGCAATTGGACCGTTGGCAGGCCGCATGGAACGCCGCCGGCAACGCGCTCACGTTGCTCGTGGTGGCCCTCGCGGCGCATTATCGCTGGGGCTTTTTGCCGTTCGTCGCCGCCTCCGCCCTTCTGCCGGCGTTCCAAAATCTCGGGCTGTGGTGGCAATTGCGCCGCCGCCTCGGCTGGCGCGGGCCGGGTCCGGGCCTGCTGCCACGCGCCGAGTGGCGCGGGTTGGCGCGCGCCAGTCTCTTTTTCGTCTTTCCCCAATTCAGTCTCGCCGTGCTCGCATGGTTGCCGGCGCTGATCATCTCCCTCGGCAGCGGGGCCGCCGCCGTCACCGCGTTCAATCTCATCCAGCGGCTCCTCGGCCCGCTTGGCCAGGGCCAGGCGATTTTGCTCACCCCCCTTTGGCCCGCTTACACCGAGGCCCGGTTGCGCCGGGATTTCACATGGTTGCGGCGCGCCGAACAACGCGCTTGGCGCACCACCCTGCTGCTGACCGCCGCCATCGCGCTCGTCTGCTGGCAGGCCGATCTGCTGATCCGTTGGTGGGTGGGGCCGACCGCTTCGCAGCCCGAGCCCGCCCTCGTCTGGCTCACCGGGCTTTGGTCGGCGCTGCTCATGATCGGCCGGCACTACATCTATTTTCTCGTGGGCTTGGACCGGCTGCCGGTTCTGGCGCGACACGCCGCGCCCGGGGCCGCAGGGGCGGTCGCGGGGCTGGCGGCCGGAGGTCTCTGGGGCGGTGCCTCCGCCGCGTTGGCCTTGGGCTCGCTGGGCTACGCCCTCCTCGGGTTGCCCGGATTGGTGATTGCAAGCCGCCGGCCGCGACTGGTCGCCTCCCCTGCCCTATGAGCTTCCGCCTGCTTCATCGTCCGCTCGCGTGGCTCATAGAGCGGCATCCCCGCCTTTACCTCCGGCTAAAGCGCATGCAGGGCCTCCGCCTCGGCGAGCAACCCGGGTTCCTCGCGCTTCATGCCGAGCTCGTGCGCACCGGCGATTGCCTGATGACCCTGCCGGAGCGTTACAATCTCTGGACGCTGGCCCACCGCAGCCGCAGCCGCCCCGGGACGCTGGGCGAGGTCGGCGTCTACCGGGGCGGAAGCGCGCGCATACTTGCGGCAGCCAAGGGCGATGCCGCCCTCCATCTCTTCGACACCTTCGACGGCATGCCGGCCACCGAACCCGCGCACGACGGCCGCTTCATCCCGGGTCAGTTGGGCGACACCAGTCTCGCCGCCGTGCGGGAAAAGCTCCGGCCGTGGCCCGACGTGCATTTTCACCCCGGATTTTTCCCGGAAACCGCCTCCGTCCTGCCGGCGGACCTGCGCTTCAAACTGGTCCATCTCGACGTCGACATCCGCCGCTCCAACCTCGCGGCGCTGGAATTCTTCTACCCGCGCCTGCTCCCGGGCGGGTGCCTCGTCATCCACGATTACAATGCCGTTTCCGTGCCCGGCACCAAGCTCGCGGTCGACGACTTCATGCGCGACAAACCCGGAATCGTGATCGAACTCTGGCACACGCAGGCTTTGATCGTGAAACTCTGAGTCCGGATGCGCGTCCTCATTTTCAAGGTCAACCACCTCGGCGACAATGTCGTCTTCCTCCCCGGGGTGCAGGCGCTCCGCCGCCGGTTTCCCGAATGGCGCATCACCGTCGTGACCGCCGAGCCCGAGCGCCCGCTCTACGCCGCCGCGCTCGCGCCCGAGCGGATTTGGACGGCGCCGGGCCGGGTCGCATTCAACAACAGTTGGCGCCGCCCTTGGCGTTTCGCCCGCTGGTGGACCCGGGTCCGCCGCGAGCGCCCCGATGCCTGCCTCCTCAGCTACGATCAAGGCAACGCCGCGCACCTGCTCGCCAAATGGTCCGGCGCGCGTCTCCGCATCGGAGCCCGACTCCCGTTCCTCCGCATGGGCGGATCGCTCACCCGCGTCGTCAACCAAGTCCCGCGGCAAAAAATCGCCGACTGGAACTGGGCGATGTTCCGCGCCCTTGCCGAAGCCGGCGGCGCCACCGACTGGCCCGCGACCCCACCCCCTCCTGACCTCGGCCATTTGGTTTCCCGGTCCGACGACCCCAAGCGCTACGCAGGCGCCATCGTGATCCACGCCGGCGCCCGCTCCGTGATTCGGCGCTGGGGCGCGGCACGGATGCGCGCCGTCGCGGCCCGGCTGGTGGCGGAGGGCCGGCCGGTCTATTGGGTCGGGCGGCCCGACTCCGCTATCGAGAGCCTCCCGCCGGGCGTGATCGGATGCGAGTGCGCGACCTTGGGCGAATTGGTCCAACTCATCGCCGGGTCCGCGCTCTTCCTCTGCAACAACTCCGGACCGATGCACATCGCCAACGCCCTCGGCGTTCCCGTCGTCTTCGTCTCCGGCCCGAGCAGTTTCGACTGGGATCCCCACTGGTATCCCGAGCGCACGACCGTGCTGCGCCACCCTTCCCTTCCCTGCATCGCCTGCGAAGATTCCAACCTCGGCACGGATCACTGCGCGAACCTCGCCGCCCCGTTGGCCTGCCTCGACTACTGGTCGGTGGATGCCGTCGCCGCCGCCTGTCGCGCCCGGCTGGATGGACCGGCCGTTCCCGTCGCATGAATCCGCGTTGGCGCGCCCGTCTCGCCGGCCTGCTTGGCGCCGGGATCGGCGTGGTCGGCGCCGTCGGGCTCGCGCAGGAAAACTACCTGCTGGCGATCCTCTGCTCCGCCGTGATCCTCTGGGTGGTCGCCGAATGGTTCGGCGGCCCGTTGCCCGATGCTTGGCTGCTCGCCGGTGCTCTCTTCGGCTACATCGTCGGCAACCGCGGCTTCGCGCAGCTGCAGCTCGTGGGCGGGATGCCGCTTTTTCCCGCCGAGGCGGTGCTCCTCGTCGCGGTGCCGGTCCTTCTGGTGCGCCTCGCCCAAAAACGCGCGCACGCCTTTCTCCACGATCCGCTCAACTACGCCGTCGCTCTCTGGTTTCTGCTCGGGCTTGCCCGCTTGCCGCTGGATTTCCCCCGCCACGGTTTCTTCGCCGTGCGCGACTTCGCCACCGTCTACTACGCGGCGTTTTTTTTCATCGGTCAGGCTTTCGCCCGCCACGAGCCGTCCGCCCGGCTGCTCCGCCGATCTCTTACGGCCGCCTGCCTCGCGTTGCCATTTCTGGCAACGGCCTTCCGGTTTTTTCCTGATTTTTTTCTCGGCACGCTCACCCTGCGCGGTGCGCCTTTGATCTACTTCAAGGATGATCTGCTCGCGACGCTGTTCGCCGCCGCCTTTTTTTGGCTTTGGGCCCGAGGCGAACTCTCCGGACGCCGTCTGTGGTGGGTGCCGGCCGCCGCCTGTCTGCTGCTGATCGGCACGACCACCTCGCCGCGCGCCGCCATGGTCGCCGTCGCCGGTGTCACCGCCATTTGGTTGCTCGCCCGACGTTGGCGCATTGCCGCCGCGCAGGTCGCCCTCGTCGGCGTCGCCGGCCTGGGCACGGCGCTGGTCTTCAGCGTGGGCGGCGAGGATTTTCGCCGCACCACCGCCTACTCCGCCTACGAGCACGCCGTCTCGATCTTCGACTACGAAGCCAAGGGCCGCTACGTGAACCGCACCAGCGGCGACCCCGGCGACAACAACCGCTTCCGGCTCGTTTGGTGGCGCGCCGTCGCCGACGAAACCCTCGAGGAAAATCCCGTCTTCGGCCTGGGCTTCGGCCACGATCTCGCCGCCCGTTTCCTCGCCGACTACGGTCTCCTCGGGGCGGATGATTTCACCGCCCGCAGTCCGCACAGCATCGTCCTTACGATCCTCGGCCGGATGGGCCTCGCCGGGCTCGTCGGCTGGCTGGCCATCGCCTGGGGCATGGCTTTGATGACCCGGCGTGTCTTCCGCCAAGGCGCAGCGGACGGGCGTGGTCTCGTCAGTCTGGCTTGGGTCATCTGGATCAGCGCCTGTTTCGGCGTCGTCCTCGAAGGCCCGATGGGGGCGGTCGTCTTCTGGACCGTGCTCGGGCTCGCCAACGCCGCGCCATCGGTCTCCCCGGCGGCGGCGGCCGAGTCGGATATCCAAAACCTCGCCCCCGCTTCACCCGCACTCTTGCCGTCGGTCGGTCAAACCGTCTCGCTCTCCCCCGCGTCCATCGCGCCACCCTTCACCCCACCGCCCGCCCGCCCATGAATCTCGCCTCGCCGCTCGACTACCTCGGCGTCTTTAAGACCACGACGCGCGCGCGTTGGGATGCCGTGACGCCCTTCGCGATCGCCGGGCTGGGCTTGTTCGGTCTCGCCTTCATCTACTCGGCCCAGCTTTCCGTGCGCGGCTCGGATTGGATCAAGCAGATCGTCTTCCTCGTGATCGGCGGCGGGCTCTATGTCGCCGTTTCGCTCATAGACTACCGGTTTTGGCTCGGGGTCGCCCACTGGATCTACTTCCTCGCGATGGTGCCGCTCGTGCTCGTGTTGCTGCCCGGCATCGGCAGCGAGGTCTTCGGTTCCCAGCGTTGGATCAACCTCGGGTTTTTCTCCTTCCAACCCTCGGAAACCGCCAAGGTCGCCGTTCTCCTCATCACCGCCAGCACCTTGGTCCGCAACGAAATCGGGACCATCCGGCAGTCGCTCGGGGTCCTCGGCAAATTGGCCCTTGCGGTGGGCTTCCCCATGCTCTTGGTCTTGTTCCAGCCGGACTTAAAGTCGGCGATTGTCCTGCCCCCGATGGTGTTCTCCATGCTCTACGTTTCGAAGTTGTCCGCGCGGTTCTACGCTGCGGCGCTCGGCGCGTTCCTCCTGCTCGTCGGTATCGTCGCGTGGGACAGTTATCGCTACGTCGAGTTCATGGACCGCAACGGCTTTTCCTACATCGAAAAGGCCGACCGCGGCAAATACGAGGCGCAGTCCTGGGTTCCCCTTCACGACTACCAGCGCAACCGCATCCTCGCCTTCGCCGCCCCCGAAAAGGTCGATCCCGCCGGCACCGGCGTGACCTACAACCTCAACCAGTCCCTCATCTCCGTCGGCTCCGGCGGCCTGACCGGCAAAGGCTGGCAGCAGGGCACCCAAGCCCAGCTCGGCTACCTCCCGCGCTCCGTCGCGCACAACGATTTTATCTTTTCTGTCATTTCCGAAGAACTCGGTTTCCTGGGAAGCATCACGGTTCTCGGCCTGTTTGGGCTCGTTTTGTTCAACGGCATTCGCATCGCCGGCCTCGCGAGAGACCGGTTCGGCACCTTGATCGCCTTAGGCGTCACGGTGCTGTTCACGGTGCATGTGTTTGTGAATATCGCGATGACCATCGGGCTCGTGCCCATCACGGGCATCCCGCTTCCCTTCATCAGCTACGGTGGCTCCTTTGTGCTCAGTTGCTGCTTGCTGCAAGGACTGGTCCAAAGCGTCTATCGCTTCCGAAAGGATTTCGCATGA
>JBDNFZ010000190.1:0-11060 GCA_041689555.1 Opitutaceae bacterium
GAGATCGATGTCATCTGGGACAAGTGGCAGGCCGTGCTTGAACCCTTACGCGAGAAACTGAACACCGCGCTCACCCAGCAATGGCCGGAATGGGGAATCCCGCGCGAAGCGGACAAGGCGTGGCTGGAGCCAGCGAAGAAGTTGCACGCGGATTGGTGGCAGGCCCGCATCGCCCGGCAGACGGAGATCGACAAATCCATCGCCGCCAAAGCCGAGTTTGAATTTCTCTACGACAAGCCCTACGAAAACAAGAAGTGCGTCCGCGTCGCCGGCCCCTTCACCGTCGAGAGCCTCAGCCCACACCGCATGTTGGGCGTGGATGAGAACGACGAGTTAATTGATTCGCTCAAGGATGGCAGCCCGGAATATGGAGCCAAGCAGTCGTTCCCCCAGATGATTCTGGAGAACCTCAAGACCGCCGGCGTGCAGCAGGCGCACAAGGAAGACCGGATCACCTTCACCGCGCTCACGCCCTGGCCCGGCGATCTGGTCTGCGGCGAAGGCCGTTACCTGGCGAAGGATGAAGGAGGAAGTATGAAGGATGAAGTGGAGAAGAGGGCGGCGATTTTCATCGGCCCCGAGTTTGGCACCGTGCAGCGCGCCGACCTCGTCGCCGCCGCCCGCGAGGCGGGCGACGCCGGGTTCGATGTGCTCATCGCCTGCGCCTTCAACTACGAGGCGCACACCACGGAGTTCACCAAGCTGGGACGTATCCCCGTGCTTAAAGCCCGCATGAACGCCGACCTCCACATGGCCGAGGACCTCAAGAACACCGGCAAGGGCAACCTCTTCGTCATCTTCGGCGAACCGGACATCGACCTCATCACCGAGCCGGACGGCAAGCTGCGCGTGAAGGTGAACGGCGTGGATGTCTTCAAACCCCAGACCGGCGAAGTGATCAGCGACGGCGCCGACGGCATCGCCTGCTGGTTCATCGACACCGACTACAACGAGGAAAGCTTCTTCGTCCGCCACGCCTACTTCCTCGGCGCGAACGATCCCTACAGCGCGCTCAAGACGACGCTCAAGGCGGAGATCAACGAAGAGGCCTGGGCCACCCTACACAGCGACACCTCGCGCCCATTCGATAAACCGAAAAAAGGCCGCATCGCCGTGAAAGTGATCAACCACCTGGGGGATGAGGTGATGAAGGTGTTTAAGATTTAATAGCACTACGTCACATGAGCAACGCCGACATAAAACTTCCCAACAATCCTATCGTCGAGGCGGTGCTCGACATCGATTGCGACATGCCGCCGAAGTTCAATCTCGCTACACTTGAGGGGGCGGCGATTGCATCCTTCAGCGGAACGTATCCGAAATTTCGCCAACAGTTCACTCAGGAACTCCAAATTGAAGCTAAGGCCGATGCTCCACCGCAGGTCGTCAACCGGCACGGAATACAAGGCTTTCAATTCCGACAGGAAGATGAAAAGCAGCTCGTGCAGGTGAGGGCCCAAGGTTTCTCGTTCAACCGGCTTGCTCCCTATTCAGGCTTGGATGATTACCTGCCCGAAATCGAACGGACTTGGCGCCAATTCGTCGAACTCACGTCGCCCGTTCAGATCCGACTCGTCCGTTTGCGCTATATCAATCGTATCCTGCTTCCGATGGTGGATGGGCGTGTGAACTTGGATCACTATCTGAAGCTGGGCCCCCGTCTCCCCGATAAAGACAAGCTAACCTTTGTAGGATTTCTCCACCAACATGCTGTGATGGAGGTCGCGACTGGCGACCGCGCCACCATCGTCCTCAGCCCTCAAACCGCTGAAAACGAAAAACTCCCGATCATCTTCGATAATTGCGTCATGAGTGCAGGCCCAATGACACCTGAAAACTGGGGATGGGTTTTAGCGCGAATTTCTTCATTAAGAAACTTGAAGAATAGCATTTTCCGAGAGACGTTGACCAAAGAATGCCTGAACCTGTTTCGTCCTTCGGGATCTGCCTTGTAGGGTATGCGGCTTTGACCGCCTACGCGGGCGGCAGCAGCGCGGTCTCGACTGACGCGCAGACGGTGCGTAAAGAAGTCAGTGGACTCGTCGCGTTCGCCGAGCGGTCGCAGGTGCTTTTTGGTGAGAAGGCCGATGCTATTTCGCAATTGCGTGCGCTCGCAAACGAATGCGCTGAAGCAGGTTGGGACGGCGGCGACGCCAGCCCGCTCGCGTCTCGAGCTATTCGCAATGCGGAGAATTTTGTGCGCACACTGCCGGACGGTATTCAGCTTCCTGAGTTTGCGCCGGAACCGGATGGCTCCGTTTCCATGGACTGGAGTCAGTCTCGGAATCGCCTTTTCTCGGTGAGCACAGGAACTAACAGCCGACTGGCATATGCTTGGCTCGACGGAGCGGACAACGGCCACGGGGTCGCGCAGTTTGATGGGGAAAAAATTCCACATCTGATCCTTGAGGGCATCAAAGGAATCACGCTCCATGGTAATACTTCCCTCTGGGTTGCCTGACCTCGTCGCCGATCAGGAAGACCTCGCCAGGTTTCTGCCTCATAAAAATCTGGTCTTTGCGGCGACCCAGACGCCTAAGCCCGCCGCCTTCCTGCCAAATCCAAAGGATCGAGAAACTTCGGTCACTCGTCATGGGGGTGAGCCATTGGAAAGTCTCTTAGAGATAGGTCGCGATGCGATGGCGAAGAGCGGTCGCACTCTTTTTGGGGCCACCGTTTTCAAGGCAGGGGTTGTCCATGCCGCCCGACTGGAAACGAAGTCTGACGAACCGCCGCCGCGTCACGCCGCAATTAGGGCGTGGCCGTGGATCGAAGAAGATCCTGAACGCCAAAAATCAGAGCAAATGCAGCGAGCTGCCTTTATCGCTCGCGACGCCGGAGCTGTATTGTTGGCCATTTAAGTCCGGATCGAATGGATTTCCTAATCTCCGACACGTTTACCGATAGCCTCGCCCGGCTGACAAGCGATGAGCAGAAAGCGGTCAAGACGACGGCGTTCGACCTACAGATGAATCCGGTCAATTCCGGGATGAGTTTCCACAAGCTCGACAAGTCGAAGGACAAGAATTTTTGGTCCGTGCGGGTGAGCGCCGACATCCGGCTGATCGTCCACAAGACGCCGGGCAGCCTGCTGCTGTGTTATGTGGACCACCATGACAAGGCCTACGACTGGGCGGAGCGCCGCAAACTCGAGACCCACCCGAAGACTGGGGCCGCCCAGTTGGTGGAGATCAGGGAGACCGTGCGGGAGATTACGGTGCCCGTCTATGTGCAGAAGGAGCTGCCGCTGGCGTTGAAGCCGGCGTTATTTGCCAAGCTCACGGACGAGGACCTTCTCGGCTACGGTGTTCCGCCAGAATGGTTGAATGATGTGCGCCAAGCGACCGAGGACAGCCTGCTGGTGCTGGCCGACCGCTTGCCGGGGGAGGCAGCCGAAGCGTTGCTTGAATTGGCTACCGGCGGCAAACCGCGCGTCGCGGCGCCGGTGACGGCGGCGACGAATCCATTCGACCATCCCGACGCTCAACGCCGCTTCCGCGTGATGACCAACGTGGAGGAGTTGCAGCGCGCCCTCGATTTTCCGTGGGAAAAATGGACGGTCTTCCTGCACCCCGAGCAACGGCAATGGTTGGAGCGCAACTACACCGGCCCGGCTCGAGTCTCCGGTTCGGCCGGAACCGGCAAGACCATCGTGGCCCTGCACCGGGCCGCGCATCTGGGTCGCACACATCCCGACGCCCGCGTGCTGCTGACGACTTTCTCCGACACTCTGGCAAACGCGCTTCACACTAAGCTCAAGCGATTGGTTGGTAGCGAACCGCGTCTTGCCGAACGCATCGATGTTCACTCGCTGAATGCCCTCGGTCTCCGTCTCTACAAGTCGCACTATGGGCCGGTGAATCTGGCCGGCCGCGAAGCGGTGCGGGATCTGCTCGGTGAAGCATCGAAGACGGTGGGCGGTCACAAGTTTGGCACGCATTTTCTCCTCACCGAATGGGAGCAGGTCGTGGATGCCTGGCAGTTGGAAACATGGGAGTCATATCGCGATGTCGCCCGGCTCGGTCGCAAAACCCGCCTACCGGAGGTGCAGCGGGCGGTGCTGTGGTCCATCTTTGAACGTGTCCGCGGCGGATTGAAGGAGCGGAAGCTTACCACGCCCGCCGGTCTATGCACCGCTCTGACGACCGCGCTGGCCAACGCCAAACATCCGCCGTTCGATTTCGCGGTGGTGGACGAGGCGCAGGACATCAGCGTTTCGGGATTGCGATTCCTCGCTGCCATCGGCGGTGGCCGTCCCAACGCCCTGTTCTTTGCCGGCGACCTCGGACAACGCATCTTCCAGCAGCCCTTCTCTTGGAAATCCCTCGGTGTGGATATTCGCGGGCGCTCCCGCACGCTGCGCATCAACTACCGCACGTCCCACCAAATCCGCCAGCAAGCCGACCGCCTGCTCGGACCTGAAACCGCTGATGTGGACGGCAACACCGAGGACCGCAGCGACACGATCTCGGTCTTCAACGGTCCGCCACCCGTCATCCGCGTGCTCGCGAACGAGAACGAGGAAATCAAAGACGTCGGCGCATGGCTGGCCGAGCAATCGAAGGCCGGCATCCTGCCGCACGAATTCGGTGTCTTCGTGCGCGCGACCGGGCAATTGGTTCGTGCCCAAGCCGCGGTTAAGGTGTCTGGATTGCCCTTCAAGATTCTCGATGAACACGTCGAGACAACCAGCGGCCATGTCTCGATCAGCACCATGCACCTCGCCAAAGGTCTGGAGTTTCGCGCAGTGGCGGTGATGGCCTGCGACGACGAGATTGTCCCTTTGCAGGAACGCATTGAGACGGTCGGCGACGAGGCGGACTTGCAGGAGGTCTATGACACCGAGCGCCACCTGCTCTACGTCGCCTGCACGCGGGCGCGGGATTTTTTGCTGGTGACGAGCGTCGAGCCGGCGTCTGAATTTTTGGATGACTTGCGGCCTGGCATGGTGAAGAGCGCAAACGTGAAAAATTAGCGGTGCCGAATCCTGCGGATAAATCTTCACCAATAGCTGACATGAAATGCACTTTTTTACACTCTGCCGACTGGCAACTCGGCAAACCATTTGCCGGGGTGGACGACGGGCAAAAGCGGGCGCTCCTCCAAAACGAACGGCTTGCCGTCATCGGACGTTTGGCGGGCAAAGCGAAAGAGCATGGAGCGGAATTCGTGGTGGTCGCCGGCGATCTCTTCGACTCTCCCCGAGCCACCAAGTCCACGGTCGCGGCGGCGTGCAGTGCCATCGGTGCCATCGGAATTCCTGTGTTCGCCATCCCGGGCAATCACGATCATGGCGGCGCAGGTAGTTTGTGGGAGCAGGAGTTTTTCAAACGCGAGCGCGATCAGCTCGCACCCAATCTCAAAATCCTGCTCACGCCCGAGCCGGTTGAACTGGAAAGCGCGGTTCTTTTTCCCTGTCCCTTGCTGCGCCGGCACGAAGCGACCGATCCCACTGCTTGGCTGCGATCTTCGCAGGATTTCGGTGCTCGGTTTGGCAACAAGCCGCGAATCGTCATCGCCCATGGCAGTGTGCTGGATTTCGGATCGCTTCCGGACGATGAGGACTCCGAAGCGGGCTCGCCTAACGTGATCGACTTGCCGCGCCTTTCGGAGAGCGCGTTTGATTACATCGCGTTGGGCGACTGGCACGGCGCGAAGCAGGTCGGCGCCAAAGCCTGGTATTCGGGCACGCCTGAGTTGGATCGCTTCGTCAAAGGATATGACCACAACCCCGGCAACATCCTCGCGGTCGTAGCGAGCCGCGATCAGCCGCCGCAGGTTCAGTGTGTGCCGACCGGCGCTATCGGGTGGCACGAGCTTGAATTCGGCTTCGCGGATGACACCGGCCTCGCCCGCTTGCAGGAACGGGTCGACGAAAAGATCGGCACCCGGGCGAACCAAGATTTGCTTCGGCTGCACCTGACCGGCTCGCTAGGGATCGAGGCTGCCATCCGGCTTGACGAAATGATCGAGGCGTGGGCTGCCCGACTGCTCCGAGTCAAACTCCACAATCAAACCGCCATTGCGCCGTCTCCGGCCGAGTTGGACGGACTTGCCCGCCGGGCGAGCGATCCCCTGGTTTCCCTGGTGGCGACAAAATTAGTCGCGCTGGCGGCGAGCGGAAACGAACAAGCCGCGGTGGCGCGCAACGCATTGCGCGAGCTACACGCCGCCGTCGGCAAAGCTCCGTAGGAGGAGAGCACCATGCGCCTCACCTCTGCCACTCTCCGCCATTGCAGGCTGCATCGTGAATTGAAGGTGGATTTCGATCCTTCCCGCACGCTCATCGGCGGACCCAACGAAACGGGCAAGAGCACCCTGATCGAAGCGGTGCATCGCGCGCTCTTTCTGAAAGCCAAAGGCAACACGGAACACCATCGGGCTTTGGTTTCCTCGCTGCACGGTGGTCACCCGGAAGTGGAACTGGCCTTTGAAGCAGGCGGCCATTCGTATCTTTTGAAGAAACGGTTTGGCACCATGGGCACCACTACTTTGGCGCCGTCGAATTCGGTTACATTATCTGGCGATCTCGCCGAGACCGAACTCGCGCGCATCCTCAGTGTGGAGGCTGGAGTGACCGGCAAAGCCATTGCGGTCCAGTGGGCTCACCTTTGGGTCTGGCAGGGACAGGCTGGCGACGACCCGTCGGCGCACGCCACGGCGCAACAAAACGGGTTGCTTCAGCGCTTGCAGCAAATGGGCGGAGCCGCCGCCCTCCAGTCCCAACTCGACGCCCGTGTGGCGCAACATTTCACCGAGATCAGGGATCAGATTTATACTCAGGCCGGCAAACCGAAAGCGGGTTCCGAACTGGAGCGAGCCGAAGGCGCCAACGCTCTCGCCCGGGAGAAGCTCGCACTCGCCAACGACCGCGTGCGGCGACTCGATTCGGCGGCCACCGATTTGGAGAATGCCACCCGAAGTCTTCTTACGAACAGCGCCAGCCTTGCCGACTTGGAAAAGCAACACGATGAGACGGAAGCCAAGGCACGGCAACTTGCCGAACTTCGACAGCAGGAAACAGGACAATCCCACGCTATGAAAGGGGCAGTCGTCCGGCATGGCGCGTTGGAATCTGCCGACCAACAAATCCTCAAGGCTCGCGTGGGCATTTCCGAACTTCAGGCGAGCCTGAAGCCGCGAGAAGAAGAATTCGTCCGATTGGAGAGCGCCAGTCAAGATGCCCGCGGCAAAGTCGGCACGGCAGAAATGGCGCATCGCAACGCTGCTCAGGCGGTCCGCGCCGCGCGCCTCCGGCATGAACTGGCTTCCGCCCACGCGTTGCAGTTGGAAAAAACCGAGATCCACACCAAGCTCGGCGAACGAGACAGGAAAATTTCCAAACGCCGGAGCGATCTAATCGAGTTGGAGGAGCAGTTCGCAAAACTGCCCAAGATCGACAAGACCAAGCTGAATAAGATTCAGAAGCTGGAATCGGAGTGTTCCAACGCCCGCTCCGCCCTCCAGGCGATGGCCACCGGCATCGAAGTCCTCGCTGCCAATCAATCAGTAAACGCGAGTGGCCAATCCATCAAAGTTGGGCAGTTGAAAATTCTGACGGAGGTCACTGAGGTGCAGATCGGCTCGGCCATTCGGCTCCGTATCCAACCCGGTGGCGGCACCAGTCTGGCTGATGCCCGAAAGGTCGAAGCCGAAGCCCGCGACGATCTTCAAGCCGTTCTGGATTCCTTCGGCCTCAAATCGGTCAATGAAGCGACCGATGTCCATGCGGGCCGCGACGAATTAATCTCCCGCGTCAAAGCCGTCCGGGCTGAACTTGAAGGAATGGGAGCGGAGAGCCTCGCCGAAGAATTGCAGGGCGCTCAAAACGACTTGACTGCCGCCCAAGCCAACGTCGAGCGCCTTGCGGCAATGACGTCTGAGTTGGAAGCCCCGAACGACAAAGGGGCCGCGAAAACATTGGTGAAGGCGATGGCGGGGAAACTGAGCGAAACCGAGGATCAGGAGACCGAAGCAAAATCCATGCGTGATCGTGCGGCCAAAGCTTTGGTCTCCGCAGACGAGGACTTAATCGAGAAGCGAACGGAGACCGAGCAGCAACGGCTCAAACTGAACGGACTGAATGCTCAACTCGATCTCCTCATCAAGACTCATGGCGACGACGCGGCACGCAGCCTTGCCTTAATTGAGGGTCAATCCGCCAAAGTCGCGGCACAGAATCTTCTCACGATAACCACCGACGCGATCACCGCCCTGCAACCTGAATTACTGGAGGGAGATCGCACGCGGGTCGCGCGGGCGACCAAGGAGCGAACCGGCGATCAAAGTGACGCCCGCACCAATATCGCAGTCGCCAAGGCTGCACTCAGCTCTGACGGCAGCGAAGACCCGGCAAACGACCTCGCCACCGCCGAGGCGAAGGCGCGCTCCGCAAGTGAACACTGGGGCAGTGTGCAAAGACGATCACAAGCCATCGCCCTGCTGCACCAGATGTTTCAGGACGAGCAGCGCGGGCTGGCCCAGCAATTCACGCGGCCACTTGCGGACAAGATTTCGGCTTACCTCCAGTGTCTTTTCGGCGCGGGAGCGCGAGCGCAGGTGGATCGTGAGGACAATGAATTCACCAGCCTGCGCCTCTTTCGCCCCGGCTTTGGGAATGCTCCATTTGATTTTGATACCCTGAGTGGTGGCGCCAAGGAGCAGACCGCCGCCGCCGTCCGGCTCGCCATGGCCGAGGTGCTCGCAACTGACCACGATGGATGCCTACCCGTGGTCTTTGATGATGCGTTTGCCTACTCTGACCCTGAACGTGTGAACCAACTGCAACGCATGTTGGACCTCGCTGCTACACGTGGGCTCCAAGTAATCGTCCTCTCTTGTAATCCCGCCGATTACGCCTCTCTCGGCGCAAAGACGGTTGTCCTCCGCTCCGAACGATTGGTTCCATCCGTTCGTATCGAACCGACTCCAGAATCCTGAGCGAGATCCTCGGACACCTTGCGTCAACCGTTCTCCTGTTTGGAGAGAATCTGCTCATTCCGTCGATCTGCGACGCACCAAAAAAATCAATGCGCCAGTCGCAGCGAATTGAGCCCCGCATCAAAGACCACTCGCCCTGCACCCGACCCGCAGGCAAAAAGTCCCCGCACCACGGCATCCTGCAGGTGGCGCTCTACCGTTTGCCGGAGCGGCCGGGCTCCCATCTGCGGATGAAATCCTTCCCGAATCAAAAACTCCAGCGCCTCGCTCGACACCTGTAAATCGAAGCCAACCGACTTCAACCGCGCGACTTCGTTGGCCAGATGAAGCCCGGCGATCTCACGCTGCACGTCGGGCGCCAGCCGGGCGAAAACCAGCTTGTCCGGGATGCGCGCCAGCATCTCCGGCCGCAACGATTCGGCCACGTGACGCAGGACCGCCTGCTCGACGCTCGCGAGACTGGAGCGAGCCATCCGCATCGACTCCGACGCACCGAGATTCGAGGTAAACGCGAGGTAGTCGTCCCGCAACGACACCACCTCGCCGTTCGCCAGCGTGATACGACCCGGTTCGAGCATCTGGATGAGAAGATCCCAAACCTTCGGGTGCGCTTTTTCCAGTTCGTCAAACAGCCAGACCCGCGGTGACGCGCCGGTGGCCGCGCGCCCAATTGCGCCCGCGTCCGAGGCATCGGCTCCGAGCAATCGCTCGACCGCGTCCGTCCGCTGATACTCCGAGAGATCGAATCGCCGCACCCGATCCTCGCCGAAAAGATAGCGGGCGGCCAGGAGCACGAGTTCGGTCTTGCCCGTGCCGGTGGGACCGACCGCCAGGAACACTCCACGTGGACGGTCGGGACGGGCCAAGCCCAACTCGCCCCGGGTGAACACGGCCGCCGCGCGGGCCACAACGTGATCCTGTCCCCGCAGATGCGTGCGCAGGTGGGAGTCGAGGCCCTGCAGGTGGGCGATGCGGGCGGCGTCAGCCATTGGCTTTGGCCAGTCGCGCCAGCCTGATCTTGGAGAGTCCGCGCGGCTTGTTCGGAAAGTCCGTCAGAAATTTCCTGACCCCCGGCGCCAGCTTTTTGTCGTCCGGTGCGGCGCGCAAAATGGCGCGGACCACGTAGGCGCGGGTCGCGATGATCTTCGCCTTGGCCAAGTGCGACACCACGGCATCGAGTTTTTTAACATCGTCCTTCGGCAAATCGACCGTCGGGTGCCCGCTGACGTTGTCGTCATTCGGCACGGTCGCTCCGAGCGCGTTTTCTCCGTCGGGCGGTTTCCATTTTAAGCGCCCGACGGCTCCGTTTAAGAAAGCCGACACTTGCTCCTGTTCGCGGGTGTGTTCGCCCCATTCGTTTCGAGGGCGGCAGTCGTAATATACGCTCACCGCCCGGCCGTCGTAGAGACGGCGGCGATAGCCGTTGGTTGCCGGAAACAAGGTGAGCGGATTGGGCACGGTAGAATCCGCGCCCGAACAACAGGACGTCGATCATTGGGTTTGCGCGACGTCTGGATGTCACGGCGCAGACAGTCCTACTAGGGTAGCGGCAATGTCTTCGCGCGTATCGGCGGCGCCCGCTTTTCTATCGGCTAAACGCGCTAACGCGGTAGTCGCGAGTCGGTGTTCGAGCTACCGCTTGCAACCATAGCGAGACACTGAGGAATAGTGGGTGCATCCGCACCGGTGGAATGAATATTCCGCCCCGCCTGTTTTCCAATTGTGCCACGCCGGTCAAGGTAGTCCGCGCTGCGCGCGGCTCCACCTTTCCGGGCGGGCGCTTCCCCCTCGTCGCTGCGCTCCTCGGCGCTTCCGCCCGTGACTCGGCGTGCCGGAGAAAGCCGGGCGCGGTTGCACCGCCGATCTCCCGGAAGGGTTCCGGGAAAGCGCACTGCTGCCGCCGCCCGACCAACATGAGGATCTACGAAGCCAGCATCGCCTACAGCATTGTCCAACTCGGCGACGTGCCGGCCCTAATCGGTTCTTCCGGTTTTCTAGTGGCAAGGGAGCAAGCGATTTTATTTAGCAAGGTATGACCGAACGAGAAGCTGAGGTAGCGGTGGCGGCGCATTACGGGATGCTGTTGGGCATCCAGAGTCCATGGAGGGTGAAGCGGGCGA
>JBDNFZ010000191.1:0-2526 GCA_041689555.1 Opitutaceae bacterium
CCAACGATGAGAAACTAACCCCCAGTCTTACCCACGCGCTCTTCTCCGCTGCGTAGTCCTCGCTACGCCGCCTTCCTGATCGCTACCATCCGAGCCAAACTCCAGAGCCTGCTTGCAGGCGATTCAGCATGTTGTCACCCGGCGCGGGTGAAATCGCCTGCAAAATCGCCTGCAAGCAGGTTCCTACAAAAAGCCGTTGTTCGCATGATCTTGAAAACTAATCAGAATTAAAACCTCCGCAGCCATGCAGCCGCGCGCCCACCGTTCGAAAGACTCCGCGCTACGGAAGCGCCGAAAGCCCCCGCCACGACGGCGCCCGACGAAGGGTTTGTGCTGCGTGAGGTCGGCGCGCGGTCGGCGCGATGACGGCGCGATGACGGCGCGATCAGAGCCCGGCGATTTCCCAGCCCTTGCGGTAGGTGCGGCGGACGTGGGCGTTCGCGGCCTTTTCGTTATCGAACGAGAGCTTCGCGGCGTTCCACTGCAGGGTGGCTTGGGGGAAGCGGACGGCGACGCTGCCGAGGAGGACGGCCTCCGTGAGCGGGCCCGAATAGTCGAACGGCGCGAGAGGTTTGCCCGGGCCGCCGACGATGGCTTCAGCCCAGTCGCTCCAGTGATGGGAGCCGGCGATCTCCGGAATTTTGTAGTCGGCGAATTTCACCTCGGGGAAAAGTTTCGGCGTGGCGATGTGCGGGACGAGCAGCACGCCGTCGGTGCCGATGATGATGGAGCCTTGGTCGGGCGTGGCCTGGCGTCTTTGCTTTTCGGCGCGGCCGGTGTCGTCAACGGTCGTCGTCGTGACGGGCTTGGCCGAGGCGACGAGGGCGCGGATCTCGGCGGGCGGGCGTTGGTCGCCGTCATACCACGTGACGCGCACGGTTTTGTCGGCGGTGTAGTTCGTGCCCGGAAAAACATAGTGGATGACGGCGTCGGTCGCCCAGTTCCACGCGTCGGGGGCGGGGCCCTCGGAGCGCACGGAGAGCGGAGCGGTGAGCGCAAGCGACTCGAAGACGGGATCGAAAATGTGGCAGCCCATGTCGCCGAAAGTCCCGGTGCCGAAGTCGAGGCGCTTGCGCCAACCGCGCGGATGATAATAGCCGTCGGGCTCGTTGGGAGTCTTGCCGACGTAAGCGCGCTCGGCCGCACCGCCGAGCCAAATGTCCCAGTCGAAATTGGCCGGGACGGCGGTGCTGGCGGGCGGCGCGCCGACGTCGCCCCACTTCTTGCTGCTCCAAGTGTGGACTTCCTTCACCTTGCCGATGGCACCGCTCTGCACGATGGCGACGGCCTGGCGGTAAACTTTCTGCGAGTGAATCTGGATGCCCATCTGCGTGATGAGTTTTTTCTCGCGGGCGAGCTCGGTGAGGATGCGGGTTTCGTAGATGTCGTGGGCGAGGGGCTTTTGGCAGTAGACGTGTTTGCCGAGTTGCATCGCCGAATAGGCGATGGCGGCGTGCGTGTGGTCGGGCGTGGAGACGTTGCAGGAGTCGAGGTTGTTGCCCTCTTTGTCCAAGAGTTGGCGCCAGTCCTGATAGACGCGCACGTCGGGAAACATCGCTTTCACGTCGGCGACCTTGTCGAGATCGACGTCGGCGACGGCGACGAGCTTCACGAACTTGTTGCTCGCGATAGCCTGGATGTCGGACCACGCCATGCCGGAAGCGCCGAAGCTGGCGTGACGGAGAATCTTGCTGGGCTGGGCGGCGATGAGGCTGCGTGAGATGAAGGGAAAGGCGAGGCCGGCGGCGCCGATGGTTTTGAGAAACGTGCGGCGGGGGAGGATTTTTTTCATAGAGATAAAGGGATCAGTAACCGGCGGCGTGGCCGTCTTTGCGAGACTCGGAAGCACCGTAGTAGACGCGGTTCTTGGCGTCCCACATGACGGCCTGGTAACCGCCGAAGCCGCCGTTGCCGATGCGGACATCGTGGCGTTTTTGCATAAGAGAGCGGACGGCGTCGTAGGGGATGCCGGTTTCGACCTCGACGAAACCGCCGTCGATCATTTTGGGGTTGTTATAGTCCGAGGAGCCGTCGTGGTGCCAGCGGGCGGCGTCGCCGGCTTCCTGGAGGTTCATGTCGAAGTCGATCAAGTTGGTGACGATCTGGACGTGGCCCTGAGGCTGCATCGCGCCGCCCATCAAACCGAAGGCGATCCACGGGGCGCCGTCCTTGGTGATGAAGGCGGGGATGATCGTGGTAAACGGCCGTTTGCCGGGAGCGTAGTCGTTGGCGTGGCCGGGAGAGACCGTGAACATCTCGCCGCGATCCTGAAATGTGAAGCCGGTGCCGGGGACGGTGATGCCGGAGCCGAAGCCGCGGTAATTGCTCTGGATGAGGGAGACCATGTTGCCGTCGCGATCGCCGACCGCGAGGTAGATGGTGTCGCCGTCGCGGAGCTGCGGGCCGGAGCCGGGTTCGTAGGCGAGGGCGGCGCGGTCGGGCTTGATGAGGGCGCGGCGCTCGGCGGCGTAGGCTTTGGAGATGAGCATGCGGAGCGGAATCTTGGCGAAGGCGGGATCGGCATAG
>JBDNFZ010000192.1:0-3407 GCA_041689555.1 Opitutaceae bacterium
AAACGGGAGATGAAACACGCCGTCTCGAATATCATGCGCTCCATCCAACGCAGCGTCGGTTTGGTCCAGTCATTTTTTCAGCTCCCCGACACGAAATACGCGGCCTGACTATAAGCGCACGAACTTATGCAACGATTAATATCAAACGCGAACTCAGGGGTGGAGGCTGGTGCGGTAGCTGATCGCACCTCGTCATCGGTGAGCTGGAAGAGGAGGTCGGCGGAGACCCAGTCAGCGAAGAGGGCTTTTTCTTGATCGAAGGGTGCGGTGCCGGGGGTCTTGGCGAAGAGATCGAGAAAGGCGCGGGGGGAAGACTTCGGGACGATGACGGTGCGCTCGCTGATGTAGCCGAGGGTTTTGAAGAAGCTGAGGGAGGCCTCGCGCAAGGGTTTTTGCGTGAAGGCGGCGAGGGCGGACTTGAGGGTGGAGCGGAGGTCGGAGGCGGCGGGCGACATTTTGGGCGAGACGGAGGGAAAGTTCAGAGCTGAGAGTTGAGAGACGGAAACGAGCCGGGGGCGAGTCAGCGCGCGGGGCGGGTGGACGGCTTGGGCTTGGACCGGGAGGGTGCTGCGGGGAGCAGGCCCGTGTGGAAGCCAATCTCCCGCTTTTCCGTGGGCGTGGGCGGGGCGAGCAACTGGCGGATCGCGCCGAACAATTCCCGGATGGCCCCATCGTGGGTGGCGAGCTTGCGTTCGAATTCGGCCACCTTGGTGGCGAGTTCGCGATTGCCCGAGAGCAGGTCGCGAAGGCGCACGAACGCCCGCACGATCGCGATACTCACCGCGACCGCGCGCGGGCTGCGCAGCACGCTCGCCAGCATCGCGACACCTTGCTCGGTGAAGACAGTGGCGGGTTTGCGGGAACCGCCGCGGCCGGGCTTTGATGTGCCAAGTTGGAACATCAAAGCCCGGGTTTCGGCGAGGGTAAGCTTGAAAGCGAAATCGTCGGGAAAGCGCTCGACGTTGCGGAGGACTGCCCGGTTCAGCTCACGGGTGCCGACGCCGTAAAAACGGGCGAGGTCGGCATCGAGGAGGACGCGTTTACCGCGGACGATCAGGATGCGCTGCCGGATCGTCTCGGCAGGAATGAGATCGAGGGCGGAGGGCGACATGCGGGCGGCGGACATGGGTCGGAAAAGCAGCGGGTAGTGAGTAGCGAGTAGGCGGAGCGGGCGTGGTTAGCGAGATGGCCTGAGCAATTGCTGCCTAAGCTCGGTGGCGAAGGAATCCAACCGGGAGAAGGCGAAGCACTGTTTACCTAAATCTTTGAGCGATGCGCCGAGGTGGTAAAGGGTGTCGCCGTCGAGCACGAGGAAGCGGTCGTGGAAACCGGCGAGGGTCTTGATCTCGATGGCGGGATATTGCGCCTGGTGTTTTTGAAGGTCGAGGGCGAGCGGGGCGCTGATCTTTTTGGTGTAGATCGTAGCCGCAACCGCAGGCCGTCGCTTGGAGAGGAGCAGGAGGACGGAGTCATCCACGTAATTATCCACGAGGATGATTGATTTCTTGGCCCGACGAATGAGGTCGGAGGCAAACGTGTAGGCGTCGAAGATCTGGCCCTCAAAAAAGATGCCTTGGCGGGGAGGCTCCTCGGGCTTGCCGGTGAGCGCATTGAAGACTTGGTTGAATTTCTCATCGGTGTCGGCGATGTGCCGGAGTTGGCGGACCTCGACCTGTTCCATTTTCTGGATCAGATGGGAATGGTTGAGGAGGAAGCGGCGCATTTCGACGAAGGCCTCGATGATGCGGATGCTCACGTTGACCGCCGTCGGGCTGTGCAAAACGGCGGAAAGCATCGCGACGCCCTGCTCAGTGAAGGCATAGGGGAGGTATTTGCGGTGGCGGCCGCGAGCCGGGGTTTCTAAGGTGCCAGATTGGAACCTTAATGAGGCCTCAGGTGATGAGGTGCCAAACTGGAACCTCAAGTCGGCCCACTCCTCGGCGGAAAGCTGGAAGCAAAAGTACGCGGGAAAGCGATCTGCGTTACGCTTGACCGCCCGATTCAGCGCCTTGGTCTCGACTGCATACATCTCGGCCAGATGACTATCGAGAAGGACTTGGACGCCGCGCAGGGTAAAGATGCGAGCGGACACGGCCTGCGGGGTGAGCTCCACGGCGAGGGAGGTGCGGGGCGGTTTGGGCATGCAGGGAGCGTTGGTGCCGGGGGATTAAGAGGAAAGTTTAAGTTGAAGGAGGGAGGCGGGCGTTATAGACCGGCGGTGAGGTCGTTTAGATCTTGGGCGATGATGCCGGCTTGTTGCAGGCGGGCGCGTAGGTCCGGCGCAATCTCCGGTGCGATGGCTACGAATTCGCAGCGCCAGTCGCGGAAGCGGCCGTGGGCTTGGATAAAGGCCTCGGCACCGGTGCGCAGCCCGTCGAGGGAGGCGAAAAGTTCTTCCGAGTTGCGGCGGCAGGTGCCGAAACGGATGCGCCGCTCGGATTCGGCGACGGCCACCAAGTCTATCTCGACGTCGCCACG
Source organism: Opitutaceae bacterium (assembly GCA_041689555.1). GTDB lineage: Bacteria > Verrucomicrobiota > Verrucomicrobiia > Opitutales > Opitutaceae > Tous-C4FEB. Next base: position 2,479 of record JBDNFZ010000192.1, read on the forward strand.
ATCCCAGTAGCCACGGATGCGATCACTCAGTGGAAAATCACCTAGGCCGAGGCGGCTGCGTTCCTCGTAAAGTTGGCCGGCAAGGGCCTCCAAGGCGAAGCCTTCAACGGTGGCGAGCCGTTCGTCGGCTTGTTGGACCAGCTCTTCGAGGGGACGGAAGGCGGTGGCGGAGACGGGGCGTTGTAGGGCTGAGAGCCAGGCGCGGAGGAAATTGTCACGGATGTAATACCGGCCGCTGCGGGCTTTGGCGGGGGCAAAGATGGGGAGCTTGCGCTCGATCATGCGGTAGCGCTCGGTGAGGATTTTCAGGTAGCCGCCGATCTGTTTGGCCTCGCCGCCGCGGGATACCTGGGCAATGGCGGCGTCGATCTCGGCGTTGGTGCAGCCGGGGTTTTTGGCGAGGTGCTGGAGCACCATGTCGTAGCGGCCACGAAGTTCGCGCAGGAACCAATTGTCGGCCTCGCCGCGCAGGGGTGAAGAGCTGGCAAAAAAGAGCCGCTGGAGCAGCTCGCGGCGATCCGCGCCCAGGACGCCTTGTTCGAAGGCATCCCGGTAAAACTTGGGCACTCCTTCGAAGAGATTCCAAAGAAAGAGGAGCCGTTGCGGAGAAGTATCGGCGTGGACGCGCAGAATTTCCAGAATCGAGGAAGTGTCCAAGTGACCGAGGTCGAGCCGGTCGGTGGTGCGGTTGAAGAGCGGTGCATCGCGATCTTCCAGTAGCGCGGTCATCTCGGCGTGCAGGGAGCCAAGGACGATGAGACCACCGGTGACCTCGGATGCACGGGCCGCTAGTATTACTACGTTAAGTTAAAGCGTTGCATTTTTAGCGACTCGGCCTATGGCTTGTGGGCATGGAATGGACCGGTCCGCTTTTTCAGCGTAGCGCCAAGCATCTGCCCGATTTTCTTTCGCCGGTGGCGCGGGAGCTC
>JBDNFZ010000193.1:0-7457 GCA_041689555.1 Opitutaceae bacterium
GCGCGGAGCGAGGTGAAAGAAAGGGCGAGGAACGCGAGGAGTGCGATTGGGCGAAGGGGCATGGGTGGGGATATTTTTAACAGGAGATAGCGGAGGAAACGGAGAGAAGGCGAGCGGCTCGGATCCGCGCTCTCATTTTCCTACGGTGGTATTTGGTTCGTGGATTTAGCGCCTTTCGGAACATCAGCCGGCTTTAGGACAGAGCGCCAGCGTGCGCCCGTGCCGCTTCCGGAGCCCGCGCAAGCGCGCCGGCCTCACGGCTTTCCGGTCTGGGTTTACCACTCGCGGAACCCGTAGGCCGCAAGCTCGCTCGCGCTCAAACAGCGCCAGCAAGCTGGCAGCCTACATTTACGGAACCCAACCGGAAAACCTTGGCGCCGGCCTACGCGGAACAGATTTCGGGTCGATCGACGGGCTTTCATCGGGCGGCGGCTTTGAGTTCGGCGAAGCGGGTGCGGAGGGCGGCGAGTTGCGCGGCGCGGGCGGGGTCGGCGGCGAGGTTGTTTTCCTCGAGCGGGTCGGCGCGGAGATCGAAGAGTTCCTCGTGTTTGAAGTCGGGCCACCAGAGGTATTTCACGTCTTTGCGCACGAGAGCCTCGGAGGACGGGATGAAATCCACGTTCCTGATGGTCGCGTGTTCGTAGAAAAACTCGGTGCGCCAGACGGGCGGTTTCGCGGCGAGGTAGAGCGGCGAGAAGTCGCGGCCCTGCATCCGCGCGGGGACGGGCAGGCCGGCGGCGGCGAGAATGGCGGGAGCAAGGTCGACGTTGAGAGTGAAGGCGTCGTCGGTGATGCCGCGCTTGGCGGCGGGCAGGCGCGGGTCGCGGACGATGAGAGGGACGCGGATGCTCTCCGCGTAGGGATACCATTTGTCGGCGAGGCCGTGTTCGGCGTGGAAGTAGCCGTTGTCACCGGTGAAAATCACGAGGGTGTTTTCGAGCACGCCTTGCTTGCGGAGCTCGGCGAGGACGCGACCGCAGGCGGCGTCCACCTCGGTCGCGAGGCGGTAGTAGTTTTTCATCATCGCCTGGTATTTCTCCGGCGTGTCGAAGCGCCAGTGCCAGCGGTTGCGGCCCTCGTTCTTTTCATTGGCGATGAAGGGCGGGAGGCGGCGGAAATGGGAATCGGTGGCGGTTTTCGGGACGGGGATGACGACGTCGCGATAAAGCGGGAGGCTTTCGGGCTGCGGTAGGTATTGGAGCGGATTCTGGTCCTCGGCGTGCGGGGCGAAAAAGGCGAGTGTGAGGACGAAGGGTTTGTCGGCGGGGCGGGTGCGGAGAAACTCGAGGGCGTCGTTTTCGTTTTTTTGCGTGACGTGGATCCGGGTGCCATCGGGTTGCTTGATCCAATGAGTGCCGCTGTAGGCGCGGCCGAAGTCGAAGTTCTCCTGCGGGAATTTGCCGTTGTGCCATTTGCCGACGTGGCCGGTGTGATAGCCGGCGGCGCGGAGGAGACCGGGGAAAGTCTCGGCCCAAGGCGTGGTGAACATCGCGAAGGCCGGGTTGCCGTGGCGCGCCATCCATTGGCCGGTAAAGAGCGAGGCGCGACTCACGCCGCAAATGGAGGTCGTCACGCAGGCGTGCGTGAAGCGCACGCCCTCGCGCGCGAGCTGGTCGAGGCGAGGTGTCTTGACGACGGGATTACCGGCGCTGCCGAGGGTGTCGTGGCGCCAGTCGTCGGCGTAGAGGACGACGATGTTGAGGGGCTTTTGGGGCGTGGCGGCGAAAGCGAACGCCGGAGAGAGGAGCAGTGCGGCGTAGAGCAGAGGAATCGATTTCATGGCCGGGAGGACGCGGAGAGAAAGGGGACAAGGGGCGGTTTCATCGGAGAAGAGATCAGGCGCGGTGGAGGCGCGCGACGAGATCGGCGAGGGCGGTATCGGAGCCGACATTGCCGGGGAAGACGACGTAGCCGAGGCCGGGGAAACGCGATTCGGGGCCGAGTTGCCAAACGGGGACACCGGGGAGGGCCTGACCGAGGACGAGGGCGCGGCGCACACCGAGACCGCGCGTGGCGGTGTCGCTGGAGGTGATGCCGCCCTTGGCGATGAGGTAGCGGGGCATAACCGAGAGTGATTGGATGATCGCGATCAGGGCGTCGGAAACGCTGCGGCCGATAGCTAGGCTGGCGGTGGGATCGGCGACGGTGACGAGTTGCCGGCTCGTGAACACGACGGTGTCGCGGCCGGCGGCGAGTGCGGTGTTCATCGCGGTGATGGTGGCGGCGAGCGCGGGGGCGCGGCGGGTGGTATCGAGGAGTTCGGCGACGGAAAGTTCGAGGGCGACGAGGCCGGGCGTGGCGAGGAGCGCGGTGAGTTGCGCGGTGGTTTTCGGGACGTAGGAGCCGACGAGGGTGAGACCGCCGTGGGTAGTCGGCACGCTGAAGGCGGCGGGGGCGAGGAGCGCCCGTTGCGGGGATTGGCCGATGCGCGCGGCGACGAAGCCGGCGGCGGTGCGATAGAGAAAGCGCGAGCCGGCGGCCTCGGCGACGAGGGTGGCGGCGGCGAAGACCTCGATGTCCCGAGGGGCGCAGGCGTTGACGATGCAGACGGAGCCGCGCGGGAGGGCGCGGAGTTTTTCGGCGACGGGGACGGGGCCGCCACGGCGGATCAGATCGAGGGAAAGCGTGGCGACGTCGGCGGCGCGGACGCGGCCGGCGGTTTTTTCTTCGACCCATGCCGGGAGATGAGAAGAGCGGTAGCCAAAGGCGGCGTCCTTGGCAAAGGGTGTGGCGGCGGCCGGGACGAGCGTGTCGCCCTCGGCGACGTAGTGCGTGTCGGCGAGGGTGTAGCGACCGCCGGCCTCGAAATAGGGCGAGATGAACGTGGCGTCGGCGGCACCGAGCACGGAATCGAGCGTATCGGTTTCGAGCGGGTAGTAACCGCGCAGGGTGGAGTCGCTGCGGCTGGCGACGACAAAGGCGCGGCCGGTGGCGGCGGAGGCGGCGCGGAGATTGGCGGCGAGTTCGAGGTGAAGGGCGCGCGAGGCTTCGGCGGTAAGACCGCGCGAGTTGGTGAGGATGTAGAAGCAGGCGGGTGCGGCGGAGAGTTCGGCGGTGAGCGTGGCGGTGTCCCAGGTGGTGACGACGGCGATATCACGGACCGTCTGCGTGCCGGTGGGATCATCGTCGAGGAAAACGAGGGTGCGGGCGGAGGCGGCGGCGCGGTTGGCCGCGAGCAGGTCCTCGGGCCAGACGGGCGGGAGTGCGGCGAAGAGCGTGGATTTTGACGGGAAGGCGGACACGGCGGACGGAGAGTTTGGAATCTGGAATCTTTAGCCCCGGAAGTTTCGGGGCGGGAGCGGAGATCCGAGATTTTTTAAGGCCGGTTTGACCTTACGGCTTTCGAGCGGATCGAATCGATTCAGGGTTTGGGGAGGACTTTTTGAGTCGGGTCCGCTTCGCGCGCAGGCAGATCCATGGGCAAGGCGTAGCGGGCGGGATTTTCCGTGATGATCCGGACGTTTTTGAAATGAATCAGGTTCTTCTCTTGAGCGGCGTCGCCGTTGGCGCCGAAGGAATGGATTTTGAAGGCGATGGTGCCCCGGGTGTATTTGTCGTCCACGAGGTGGGCGGTGGGGATGTCGTTGACCCAGACCTTGAGCGAACGGCCGATGGCTTCGACGCGGATGCGCGACCACTCGTTAACCTTGTAGGCGGTGCGGGCGCGTTCGTCGGCGGCGAGGGTGTAGAGCCAGAGCCAGTTCCTGCCGTAGTCATCGAAGATGCCGCCGGTCCAACGGCGCGTGGGGGACGGATCGATTTTCACCTGGTAGCCGTGGAGGCGCACGCTGGCGGCGGGCGGGGGGTCGATGCAGCGGAAGAGGACGCCGGTGTTGAAGCCGGCGACTTGGAAGGAATCGAGCTCAAGGATGAAGTCGCCGAATTTTTCCTCGGTGCAGAAGAACGTATGTTCCGGCGTGCCGCGGACCATGTGGCCGATCATCTCGCCGTTTTCGACGTAGGCTTTGGCGCCCGGCTGGCCGCTGACGATTTTCCAGCCCGTGAGATCGCGGCCGTTGAAAAGGTCGCGCCACGGAGCGTCGGCGGCGGGGGCGGCGGACGTCGCCCCGGAGAAAGCCAGCGATGCGGAGACGAGGAGCAGGAGAAGGGCACGCATGGCGGGGTGATCAGAAGCGACCGTTGACGCCGACGGTGATTGTGGTGCCGGGGTAGTTGAAGAACTCGACGTTGTCGGGCGTGCCCCGGTAGCGCTTCTGCGGCACGTTGTTCAGGTTGTCGATGTCGAGGGTGAGGTTGACGGACGGGCGGACCTGATAGGCGAAGCCGACGTTCACGAGGTTGCGCTTCACGCGGTAAAGATTCCGGTGGGGCGCGGCGGCATTGAACGAGGTGAGGAAAGTCGCCGCGTAATTCATGAGCACGCGCGTGCTGAAGCCGCGATAGCGCCACGAGAGGCTGGCGTTGGCGGTGCGCGGGACGAAGCCGGGGATCTGGCCGTTGGCGCGGGCGACGGTGGTGGCGAGCGACCCGGCGACGGGGAAGTTTCCGTGGGTGTCGAGCACCGTGTAATTGATCATGCCGCTGAGGCCCTTGAGCACACCGGGGAGAAATTGGAACTGCTGTTGGTAGCCGAACTCCCAGCCTTGCACGATGGCGGCGCCGGCGTTGGCGGAGGTGAGGATCGTCCAGCCGGGATATTCGCCGTTGTAGCCGTTGTCGTTGCCGGTGCCGATGGTGCCGCCCTCGATGCCGTTGACGATGTAGTTGCGAATGTCCTTGTGGAACCAGCCGACGGAAAAGCTGCCGACGGGTTCGAAATAATATTCGAGCGTGGCGTCCCAGTTATCGGCCGTCTGCGGGAGCAGGGCGGGATTGTTGATCGTGAGCGTGGGCTTGTTTTCGTAGGCGGCGTTGGCGGCGTTGGGAGTCTCGCCGGGGATGAGGCTGCCGAAGCCGGGACGTCCGAAGCTCGTGGACCAACTGAGGCGGGCCTTCAGATTCGGGGTGAGGTCGTGGTTGAGGTGGATGCTCGGGAAATATTTGGTGTAATCGCCTCCGGTGGTGCGGCGGTTGTCGGCGTAGTCGCGTTTGGCGGTGCCGGCGGGATCGGCGGTTTGTTGCGCGGCGGTGCTGAGGTTGCGGGCGCGGACCCAGCCGGCGGCCTTGTTTTCCGTGCGTTCCCCGCGCACGCCGCCGAGAAAACCGGTGCGGCCGAGCAGGCCCTCGCGGCCGAATCTGCCCTGGGTCATCGCGTAGGCGGCGGCGACGGTTTCCGTGGCGTCGCGGAAGGAGGTAAATTTGGTCGTCTCGCGGAAGTAGAGATCCTCGCGCCAGATCGAGGGGTCGATGACCTCGCGGGCGCGGATAAAGTTCGAGGACTCCCACTGGGGGATACTCCGGCCGGTTTTGACCCGATCCATCGTGAGGAATCCGGAACTCGAAGGGAGCGGGCCGGTGCCGGTGTAGTTCCAGCGGCGTGACGCGCTGGTGGCGCCGATGACCTGTTCGCGCCAGACGAAGCCGGCCTTCACATTGACGGGGAACGACAGGGGCAGGGCGTAACGCACGTCGCCGCGCGCCTCGATGACCTCTTGCAACTCGGTGTTGTTCTGGTTGGCGAGGGCGTTGACGGGAGAGGGGCGGTAGTTGGCGGGATTCGTGAAATCCGGTCCGCCGTTTTGAGTAAACTTCGGGAAAAGATCGGACTGGGTGCGGTCGAGGATCCAGCCGGCGCCGGTGAGGCGGTTGACGAGGACGCCGCCTTCGCCGTTGCCGATGTTGATGTGGGTTTGGGTATAGCGGGCGTTATACTCGATCAGCCACGGACCCCATTTGTGCTCGGCTCCGAGATCGACGCGGCGCAGACGGTTGAAGAAGTTGTTCGGCCCCGTCATGGTGACGTCGATGGTCGACGCGGCGACGGGACGCACGGTGGTCAAACGGCCGGTGTAGCCGGGCTCGATGCCGTTGGCGGCGGCGGAGGCGTCGCCGGGGTTGAAGACCGCCTGGTTGGTGAAGGCGCGGGTGTCGTATTGGCGGCGGAAAATCTCCGAATGGTCGATGTAGCTGGCGAGAAAGGAAAACTTCGTGGCGGGCGAGAGACGGTAGTCCACCTTGGTCGTGATGTTTTTCTGGCGGCGGTGGTTGTAGACGTCGCCGGTGCGATAGTCCCAGAGGTAGAGGGGCCCGGTCGCGGCGGACTGGAAATCCCGCTGGGCGGTGAACCAGCCGAGGGCGGTCTCGGAGTTGAAGATATCGGCCGACACGCCGAGGTTGCGGCTGCCGCCGAACGCATCGAACACCTCCTGGTAACCGAGGCTGGCGAGCCCGTGCGTGCGGCGGTCTTCGCGGATGGGAATCTGTTGGGTGAACGACGGGGCGATGCGCGCGGTGAGCGTGTAGGTGACGCGGCGTTTTTCGCGCAGGTTGAGCGGCGAGCGGCTCTTGAAGTTGATCGTGCCGCCGAGGGAATCGGCGCCTTTGTCGGGCGTGTGGCCTTTGATGAGCTCGACCTGGTCGAACATCGCGCCGGTGATGTTGTTCACGAAGATCGAACGATTGCCGCCGCCCTGGCCGGTGAGCATCGCACCGTCCATCGTGACGGTGTTGAGGCCCGACGTCATCCCGCGGACGGTGAAGCCGGAAAGATTTCCGCCGGCATCGAGTTCGCCGTAGATGCCGGGGAGGCGGATGGCGATTTCGCCGGCGTTGAGATTGGGGAGATTGCCGAACTGATCGGTGGAGGCGACGTTCTTGAGGTTGTCGGCGTTGCGCGCGGCGGTGATGGCGGCGGCGCCGCCCTCGCGCTCGCCGGTGACCTTGAAGGAGCCGAGTTTGTAGATGCCGGTGGAGAGATCGAAGTTGCGCGCGGCGGTCTCGTCGGCGGCGACCGTGATAGTGGCGCGGGCGGAATCGAGGCCGATGTAGGTGACCACGAGCTCGTGGGTGCCGGCGGGGAGCGCGGAGAAAAGGTAGCGGCCGGTGTTGTCGGTGAGGACGGAGACGCCGAGCGCGGGAATTTCAATGCGGGCGCCCTCGAGGAGGTTGCCGGTGGCGGAGTTGCTGATGTTGCCGGAGACGGTGGCGGCCTGGACGCCCGTGGAGGCCAGGGCTGCGAGGAGGATGAGACGGGGTAGGTTCATGGTGGGATGGTCTTGGGAAAACGTTGTCGAAACAGGCCGCGATCAGAGGAGGATCAGCGTGAGGGACGGATATTAGGGGCGGGCGGGGGTGAAAACCAGAGCAGCTTGGCGTCGGGAGGGAATGAATGACAAGGACCGGGTGCGGGGCAGCCTGAGTTGTCGAGGGAGGATGCTCGGTGGGCGGGGAACGCAGGACGCGTGATCGGAAGTCGAGCTAGGGGTTTCGCGGCGCGAGGGCGGCCTCGCGGACGAGGCGGCGGGATTCGGCGACGGCTTCCTCGGTCACGCGGTAACCGGCGATGAGCGCGGCGGCGGCGACGGCGAGGACGATGGTGCCGGCGGCGAAGGCGACGC
>JBDNFZ010000194.1:0-2368 GCA_041689555.1 Opitutaceae bacterium
AGGGGCCGGTGGCGGGAGCTGACATCGTCGCAAACCGTCAAAGCGCCGCGCATGGGTGTCAACTCGGAGGACGGGCGCGCCGTGCGTAACCGAGAGTGGGGTAAGATCGGCCCCGAGTTCGTTGTCCCGGCTTCAGCCGGAAACCGCAGACTTACAGGTCAGCGCGACCATCGCCTTGATCACACCGTTCTCCGGCTTCAGCCACGAGGGGAACTCCGCGATCATGGTGTCGAAACCGGCGCGGTGAGTGATCCAAGGCGCGGTGTTGATCGTGCCGTCCTCGATCAGGCGGATGATCCGGGCGAAATCGCGCGAGTGCGCGTTGCGTGATCCCATGATCGTGAGTTCTCGCCGGTGCAGCGCCGGAGCCTGCGGAAAGGAAATCTCCTGCTGGGTGATGCCGACATAAACCAGCGTTCCGCCGAACGCACAGTAGGTGAGCGCGTGGCTCATGGATTTGTTGCTGCCAGTGGCGTCGATCACGACATCGGCCAACTGACCGTTCGTGATGGCATCGAGCGCCGCGAGTTCGGAGCCGTCGCCCTTGGCCGCGATGATATGGTGCACGCCGAGGCGCTCTTTGCAGAAAGCGAGGCGGGCCTCGTTCATATCGAGCACGATGCAGGTGGCACCGGCCACCTTCACAAACTCAACGGCCGACAACCCGATCGGGCCGGCGCCGATGATCAGCACATTGTCCCCCGCTTTCACATGGGCGCGGTCCACCGCGTGGCAGCCGATGGCCAGCGTCTCGACGAGGGCGAGCTGGTCGTAACTGAGCGCCCGCGACACGTGAAGTTTGCGCGCGGGCAGGAGCATTCTCTCACAGAGACCGCCGTCGCACATGACGCCGAGCGTCTGGTTGGTGGCGCAGCAGTTGGTGAGCCCCCGGCGGCACGAGTAACATTTTTGGCAGTTTAAGTAGGGCTCGACCGAGCAGCGGTCGCCGGCCTGCACGTTGGTCACGCCCTCGCCCACCGCGAGCACCTCGACGCCGAGCTCATGGCCGGGAATGCGCGGGTAGGAATAGAACGGCATCTTGCCGAGATAGCCGCCGAGATCGGTGCCGCAGATCCCGACGCGATGAATCCGGACGAGCGCCTCCCCGGCGTCCGGTGCGGCCGGCTCGGCGATATCGATGGCGCGGAACGACTGGGGCTTTTCAAGCTGAATGGCTTTCATGGATGAAGGGAAGCGAGGGTGGAAGAGGTAGGAGCCTGCTTGCAGGCGATGGATCGAAGATAGGTTTTGAAAAGGTAGGAGCCTGCTTGCAGGCGATGGATCGACACGACACGGGCATCTTGCCCTTGATTTCCAAAACACGGGCGAGGCGCCCCCGTCGCGAAATCGCCTGCAAGCAGGCTCCTACCGATGAAGAGTCTCAGTTATTCTCGGGCAGGCCTTCTTGGTGGCCGAGGTTTTTGACTGGTGCGAAGATCGCCTGCACCTCGGCGAGCAGCGCGCGGTCGATGGGCTCGGCGGCCCACTTAGCCCAGTTGCGGATGTTATTCGGATTCGCACTGCCGGAAACCGTCGTCGCGATGTCCGGATGCTCGAGGGAAAACTGCAGCGCGAGCTTGGCGATATCGCTGCCGCGGCCGGCGCAGAGCGCGGCGGCGGCGCGGGCTGCCGCCTTCTCGGACTCGGGCTCCTTGAGCCAAGCGGGCAACGGGGCATTGGTGAGGAGCCGCGCACTGAACGGTCCCGCATTCATCACGCCCACACCTTTGGCTTTTAGATAGGGCACCATTTCGTCGGCGAAGCGGGTATTTTGCAGCGTGTATTGGTTGTAGCTCAGCACGCAGTCCACCGACGTCTGCTCGAGGATGAACTTGAAAATCTTCATCGGATAACCGCTGAAGCCGATGTAGCGGACCTTCCCGGCCGCCTGGATTTTCCGCAGGGCCGGGATCGTCACGTCGACGATCTGCTGCATCGGCACGAACTCGATGTCGTGGCACAGGACGATGTCGAGGTGGTCGGTGCCGAGCCGATGCAGCGAGACATCGACGCTCTCGGCCACGCGCTTGGCGGAGAAATCGAAGTGCGCGAGGTCGTAGCGGCCGAGTTTGGTGCAGAGCGTGTAGCTCTCACGCGGCACACCCTTCAGCGCGATGCCGAGGAGGACCTCGCTCATGCCGCGGCCGTAAAACGGCGAGGTGTCGATCAGGTTGAGCCCGCATTCCAAAGCGACGCGCACACTGCCGAGCGCCTCGTCGAGGGTCACGTTGCGGAATTCGGCCCCGAGCGAGCTGGCGCCGAAACTCAGGATCGGCAGGTGAAGATCGGTCTGACCGAGACGGCGGGTTTGCATGGGAAAACTTTAGGCGGTGCGGCAGCCCATCGTCAGCAGGACGTTGGCCCAGAG
>JBDNFZ010000195.1:0-3691 GCA_041689555.1 Opitutaceae bacterium
ACCTGCCCCTCCCGGCACTCGCACGCCAGCTGGTCGTTGATCTGCGTCGCTCCGGCGGGAAAAAGCGGTAACTGGACCTGGGGCATAGGCGCTCACGCTGCACGATCCCGCCGCCACCGCGAGCCCGCACGGGTTCATCTCACTTCCTCGCCCACCGCCGCCTCCCGGCCTGGGATCAGGATGTCTGAGGCTCCTACGGCGCGAAGCATCCGGAATCGCCTGCGAGCAGGCTCCTGCGGCGCGGCCCATTCCGTCTCGTCTTGAACGCGAACTGGAATTCCCGGCGGACTTTCCCGGGAAACCAACGGTCTTTTGTAGGAGCCTGCTTGCAGGCGATTTCAGGCGGTGCATACGAGTTTAGCCGCGCCGACCGACCGCATTCCGGAATCGCCTGCAAGCAGCCTACTGCGCCGCAGCCCATCCGGAATCGTCTGCAAGCAGGCTCCTACGGCGCGGACCAGCTCGTCTCACCTTGGACGCGAACTGGAATCACCAGCGGACTTTTTCCGGGAAGAACTCGCGGATGAGTTCTTCGTAGTAGGGCTTAAGCTTCGTCACGTCGGGCGCCTCGTGGCTCTTGGTGTAGAGATCGTAGGTGTTGAATTTCAAAACCCACGGCATGAGCGCGCGGTCCTTGGCGGTGCAAAACCGGTCGTAGGCACCTTCGCGGTGCCACGGGTAGAAGCTGTGGTAGCGGAGCATCGCGAGGCCTTCCTCGGGGAGATAATCCTTCGCGACGTGGTAGATGTATTCATCGTGGCCCCAAGAGAGGACGACTTGGTCGAGGCCGCAGCCGGGCTCGTAGATACCGTCGGGGGTCTGAAAGCGCGCGATCCGGCTGTCGGGGTTGGCGGCGAAGAATTGCGGGAAGACGTTTTTGTCGGAGAACGCGCAACCGGTGGCGAAGGTGTCGCCGACGACGGCCCACTGCGGTTCGCCCCAGAGGCAGAGGATTTTGCCGAGGTCGTGGATGAGGCCGGTGAGGATCATCCAGCGCGGCTGGCCGTCGCGGCGCATGGCCTCGGCGGTTTGGAGGAGGTGCTGGAGTTGGGAGAGATCGGTGTCGGGATCGGAATCGTCGACGAGTTGGTTGAGGTATTCCATCGCCTCCCAAACGCCCATGGTGAGGCGTTCGCGGCCAAGGAATTCTTTCCGTTTCGCGAGGGCGAACTCGTGGGTCTGGTGGGTGTGGTTGAGCCGGTAGAACTCGCGCACGGTCGGTCGGGCGTCGGCCTCGTAGGCGCGGAACTCGCTCTTCTCTTTTTCGGGCGCGGTGCCGACGGCGGGAGTTTTGACTGTGCCGGCGGCGGGCACCGGGGCGGGTTCCGGGTAACGTTCCTTCAGGAAGTCTTCCCATTCATCGAGACTGCCGAGGGGTTGGTTCGGGGCGGAGGTGATGGTGGGTTTCATGGGGAATGAAGAACGCAACAAACGGGACCGGACGGAGGCGAGATCAGAAACGGGTGGAGAAGGTGAACTGGATATTGCGGAGATCGGCAAAGTAGCCGTCGGTGCCGTCGCGGTAGAGTTTGTCGCCGGCGTTTTTCACATTGAGCTGGGCGCGGAAGTCGCGGCCGTAGGCCTTGAATTTGTAGGACGCCATGAGATCGATCGTGGTGAAGGAGGGCATCATCACGATGTTCTGCGGATCGCCGGAGAGGCGGGCGGAGTCGCTGTGCCGCAAGCCGGCGCCGAAGGCGAGGCCCTTGAAGTCGCCGCGTTTGAACTCGTAGCGGTTCCACACGGTGCAGCTGGTGGGCGGGTTGTAATTGAGCGGGGCGCCGAGGCGCGTGGTATCGTTGGTTTTGCTGACCTTGGCCTCGGTGAAGCGATTGTAGGCGACGAGGAGTTGGTAGGAGTCGGTGGGCGACCAGTTGATGTCGCCCTCGAAGCCTTTCGAACTCTCGGTGTTGCCGAAGATGAAGAAGGGCGCCCGGCCGGTGAGAGCCTGTTTGGCGACGTCGTTGTAGGCGATGTTGCCCCGCTCGAGGTTGTAGTAGGTGAGCGTCGAGGTGAGGCGGCCGGAGAAGAGCCCGGTCTTGATGCCGAAATCGGTGCTTTTGCTCTTGATCGGCTGTGAGGCGGTGCCCTCGGCGTCGAGGGTGTAGTTGGGCTCCACGGCGCGGCTGCCGGTGGCGAAGAAGGAGACTTCGGGGGTGATCTTGAACAGCGCGGCCAACTGCGGCGTGAAGTCCGGATCGCTGGAGCCGAAATCGTTGTCGCGCAAAACGGCGGCGCCGCTGCTGGTGTTCCTGACGGCGCGGTTGTAGTCGGTGCGTTGGGCGAAGCGATTGTAGCGAACGCCGTAGACGAGGAAGAGTCGTTCCTTAAAAAAATTGCTCTGTCCGGCGAAGAAGTAGGAAATCTGCTTCTCGTCGGTCCAGCGGCGGATGTTGAAGTCCTGGCCGCTGGCGGCCATGCCGGCAAAGACGCTGGCCGGCGAGCTTACGCCGGGGCGGAAGTTGGTCACGAAGGTCCCGAGAGGGGAATTGTTGTAGCGGGACTGGGTGTCGAAGAAGCCGGGGCGGAGGAAGACGACCTGCTGATACTCTTGGCCGAGCTGCCAGGTGTGTTTCCCGCCGAGGAGGTCGAAGCGCCAGTTGAACTTGTTATCGAAGTTATAGGAGTCGCGGATGTTGATGAAATACTCGGTCTGGAAGCGGATGGAGCCGTCGGCGTAGGCGTTGATGTCGCCGTTGTTGGGCTGGATGCCGGTGGTGTTGTCGTAGGCGTAGTTCAGGCTGGTCTGAAAAACGAGCGATTCGCTGATCTTGAAAAGATAGTCGAGGTCCACGGTGCGGGATTTCTGCGTCTGGCGCGCGTCGGTGGTGAGCGAGACGGTGCGGCCGAGGGGATCTTTGGGGCCGTAGATGGGCGCGAAGGTATCGAAGGTGGGGACGAAGTTGGCGGCGCCGGGTGTGGCGGAAAAGCCCTGGCTGTTGAGCCAATTGCGGGTGGCGGTGTTGGCGGCGGTCGTGGCCTGGTTGGCTGCGGGCACGGCGGGGTTGAAGAGGTAGCGGGAGTTGCTGATCGCGCGGCTGCCATAGGAACTCAGGTAGAAACGCGAACGGTCCATGCCCTCGACATCGAGGAGCAGCGTCTGGTTCGGGCGCGGCTGCCAGAGCACCGAGACATTGGCGTAGTATTCGCGGCGGAACTCGAACTGCTGGTCGCCGCCGGCGTCGAGCAGGCTCAGGAAGACGCGCGCGGCGAGCGTCTTGGAGAGGGGTTGATTATGGATCGCCTCGAACCGGTAGTAGCTGTCCTGGCCGACGGTCGTCGAGAGATCGGTGATGGCGGCGGCGAGCGTGGGCTTGCCGGTGATGTAGTTGATGACGCCGCCGGGACGGACGGTGCCGAAGAAGATGCCCGCGGCGCCCTTGGCGACTTCGATACGCTCGATGTTGTTCGAGGTGAAGAGCTGGCGGCGGTATTGGCCGTTGCGATAGGAGATGAGGCCGCTGAAGCCGCGCACAAGGAAGGTGGATTCGTTGCGCGGGCTGGTGCCGACGCCGGGGACGTAGGTGAGCGCCTCGGAAAGCGAGTCGGCGCGCACGTCGCGAATCAGCTCGCCGGTGACGACGGTGATCGGGATCGGGATATCGCTGATCTTGGTGCCGATGCCGGTGGCGGTGATGGAATTCGTGGCGCGATAGCCGGAGGTCGCGGCGGCGGTGACGTTGAATTCCTC
>JBDNFZ010000196.1:0-4225 GCA_041689555.1 Opitutaceae bacterium
CGGCCCGCGCCGCCTCGGCCCCATGCTGAACGCCAAGAAATTTAGTGTTCAATTGCGCCGAATCGCAGCTAAACCAAAGTTATGTTGTTGAGCATCGTCGTTCCCGTTTTCCGCGAGGAAAAGAACATCCCCGAGTTCCTGCGCCGCATCCGGCCTATCCTCGCTGTCATCACCGAAGATTACGAAATCATCTTCTCGATGGATCCTTCGCCGGATCGCACCGAAGACGTCGTCCTCGCGGAGCGCGCGACCGATCCCCGCATCAAGCTCCTTAAATTTTCCCGCCGTTTCGGCCAGCCCATGGCGACGCTCGCCGGCATGGAATACTCCCGCGGGGAAGCCGTGATCGTGATGGATGTGGATCTGCAGGACCCGCCCGAACTCATCCACGAGATGGTCGCGAAATGGCGCGAGGGCTACGACGTGGTCCTCCCCCAACGCCGCGCCCGCACAGGGGAACCATGGATCAAAAAGTTCGTCGCCGCCACGGGCTACAAAGTCATCAACAAGATCGCCGACGTAAAAATTCCGCCCAACACCGGCGACTTCCGTCTCATGGCCCGTCGGGTCATCCTCGAGGTGGTGAAGCTCAAGGAATCCCACGGCTTCCTCCGCGGTATGGTCGCCGTGGTCGGCTTCCGGCAATGCCTGATCCCGTTCGACCGACCCGCGCGTTTCGCCGGCGAGACCAACTACAACCGCTTCTTCGGCTCCCTCCGCATCGGCTTCAACGGCATCTTTTGCTTCTCCACCTACGCATTGACCCTGAGCACCCAGTTCGGCTTCCTCATCGCGATCCTCTCCTTCCTCATCGCGATCTCTTATCTGGGTATGAAACTCGCCGGATTCCCCTTCCCGCTCGGCAATCCGACCATGGTAATCCTCATCCTGTTTATGGGCGGCATCCAACTCATGAGCGTGGGCATTTTGGGCGAATATATCGGTCGGATTTATGAGGAAGTCCGCAGCCGGCCGAAGTTCATCGTCGACCGCGCCGAGGGCTTCGGAGGCTAGCGTCGGTTTTAGTCCATGATTTTCACCACCTACTGGTTCTTCGCGTTTACGGCGATCACGCTGGCGGTGTATTGGCTCCTGCCGCTCCCCACGCTCCGCTGGTGGTTTCTGGCCGTCGCCTGCACCGTCTTTCACGGCCACTTCGCCGGCCCCGCCGGCATGGCGCCGATCCTCGTGCTGATGGTGATCACCTATGCCGCCGGCCTGTCGCGCCGCCGCTGGGCCTGTGTCGCCGGGATCGTCGTCTGCGCCCTCACCCTGTGCTTCTACAAATACGCCCTCTTCTTCATCGGCGTCGCGATCGAACCCGTCAGCACCGCCTACGCCGCCCAGCTTACCGACGCGACCAAGAAACTCATGCCGGGCGCCCCGCCCCTCGGCATCAGTTTCTTCGCCTTCGAGTTCGTCCACTACCTCTACGAAGTGCGGCGTGGCGGAGACCCGATCCGCCATCCGGTCAAGTTCCTCCTGTTCTCGGTCTTCTTTCCGTCGCTCGTCGCCGGTCCGATCAAGCGTTACTCTCAGTTCCTCGCCTCTCTCGAGACCGGCTGCCGCACCCCGGTCGCGGGCAACTTCTCCGAGGGCATGCGTCGCATCGCCATCGGCTTCGTCAAGAAAGTCGCGATCGCTGATAATCTCACCTTCTACATCGACCTTCACCAGCCGCAATTTGCCGCCCTCGGCCTGTTCGAACGGTGGGTTTTGGTGGCCTGCATCGCCTTGCGCATCCTCTTTGATTTCTCGGGCTACACCGACATCGCGATCGGAACCGCCAAGCTCTTCGGGGTCGATCTGCCCGAGAACTTCAACTGGCCCTACTTCGCCCGGAACATCCAGGACTTCTGGCAACGCTGGCACATTTCGCTCAGCTCGTGGATCCGGGATTACATCTACATCCCGCTCGGAGGCAATCGCCACGGGCCGGTCCGCCGCGTCACCAATCTCCTGATCGCCTTCGGCCTTTGCGGTCTCTGGCACGGTCCCGCATGGAACTTCGTTATCTGGGGTATCTATCACGGCGTAGGACTCGCGATCTGCGCGACGTATGAGAAATTACCCGCCGTCGGTCCCGCCATCTCCGCGATTTTCAAGAAGGAACCGCTCGTCGGCTGGGTGCTGACCCAGCTCTTCGTCTGGCTCGGCTGGCTGCTCTTCTTTTATCCGGTGGCCGAGGCGCTCGAAATGGCTAGACTCCTTTTCGGCCTATGAGCGCACTTAAAACCGGCAACCCGTTATTCCGGCCGTGGGCGGTCCTCGCCGGCGGTATTCTCGGTTTGGCCGCGCTCGTGTGGGCCGCGCGAATCGTCGGCCGGATCGACCTCCATCCGAATTCGGTGCGATTTCACCCGATGATCGCGCCCGACTCCCAGTATGAACCTACGATGGCGGAGATGCGCGCTTTCGTCCGCGCCCGCTGCCGACCGGATCAGATTTTGGTGATCGTCGGGGGTAATTCCATTTTGCTCGGCGTCGGCCAGCCCGCCGACCGCGTCTGGTCGGGAAAGCTTCAGGAGCTCCTCGGTGACCGCTACGCCGTCGTGAACCTCGCCTTCCGCGGTTCGTGTCCGACCGACGGCGGCGCCCTCGTGGCCGAATCGCTGCGCGACGAATTTCCGCGGCAAATCTACTTGGCCAACGTCGCGCCGCTGCAAGCCTTCGATACCATTGGTATCGAGACCTATCGTTTCATTTTGTTCGACGCTTACTACAAGGGATTGCTCGTCGACTGGCCGCCGCGCACGGGCGACATTCGCGATTATCTCGCCGATCCGCCCCACCGGGCGGCCCGACGGGAGCGCGACTTGGCCGCGCGGGCCGACGCCTGGCTCCGCTTTCGCGATTTCTGGAATTGGTGGTCCGCGACCAAGTTCTTCACCTTCGCGACCCCTTACCAGCCCGACATCAAGCTGGCCTACAAACCGCGCGCCAGCTTTCGCGACCAAGAGACCGATTACGACACGCTTCCCTTCGAGCAGCGTTTCTCGCCCGCAAACGTGGCGGCCGACACCGTCATCGCCCGGGCCAACAGTTCGGCGGGCTATACTCGCTCGGCCACCGGCGATTGGGAATTGAACCGCAACCATTACGATAATTTTCTCCGCCTCGCGACGCGGATGTTTCCCGATCCCCTTAAGCCGCGCACCCTTATTTTGGTCGGCCGCAACAGCCCGTTTTACACCGAGCGGTTCGAGCCCGAATTACGCGAACGCGACGAACTCGCCATCCGCGAGACCATCCTCGCGTGGGAGAAAATCGGCTGCGCCGCGATGGACTTCGGCCCGGGGTTTGCTGTCGCTGATTTTGGCGACCGCACCCACCTGACCACCAGCGGGGGCGTCAAACTCGCGGCGGCGACCGCGCCCCACATTCGCGCTCTCGCGGATAAGCTCGGTTACCTTACGCCCTGAAACCCCGATTTCCCATGCCTACCGCTCTGCACAAATTCTGGTCCGCGCTGCCCGCCCCGGTGGCCGGCTTGCTGGCCCATCTGGGCTCGGTCGCCATCGGCCTGTTCGCGGCGTTTGTGCTCTATTACGTGCTCTACCGCATCGGACTGCCGAGCAAGCCCTTCATCTACGTCGCATTTTGAAGCCCGCCGGCTTGCCCCGGCCGGCCTCGGGCTGCGCCTCCGGGAAAATGTCTACCCCGCCCACCGCCAATCGCCTCCGTTTCGAACCGTTTTTAGCTTACGCATTGGCCACTTTCATCAAGGACTCCCCGGAGCGGACAAAATTTCACCCGTCGCCCGTGGCCGTAAAATCTGGAGCTATCCACACGGTCGTCCCGGAGTTAGGCCCCCTTTACCCGAAAGGCCCCGACGACGTTTTAACCGCTCTTTGGAAGAGACGAGCAGTCTGATTCGAGAGATCAACCGCTGATGCACTTCGAAACCGGCCGTTTAACCCGGCGAGCGCTTATCCGGTAGAATTCAGCTTCAACGCTATGGACGCCGGTGGCGTCGGCACAATATTCACCGGCTTCCTCATAGAAATTGAGCGCGTCCCCTCGCGTCCGCCCGGAGTCAGCGCCGTCGGGGATCTCTGGGGCAAGGTGGTCTCGGATCTTCCCTTCTCTAGCCCGGATATTTCATACGCGATCCAGTTTTGCGAGGCTGAGCGAAGTGGGCGGGTAAAAACGGCTGGCCCGCGACGATTTTTACGGCCGAACGGGCGAAGCGACGCGGCGGAGCCGTTTTCGCCGATCCCAATGA
>JBDNFZ010000197.1:0-3575 GCA_041689555.1 Opitutaceae bacterium
AAGATTCAGGCGATCAAGGCCGACGCCCGCGGCTTCCGCCGCTTCGAAAACTACCGCGCACGCATTCTCTTCTTCTGCGGGAAACTTGACCTTGTCCCTCATTTTTCTCTAGCTGCTATCCACCCTGTTCCGTGAAGAACCATTTTTGCGAAGTAGATGTTCAACGTCAGGCTGCCAGTTTCGGCCGGGATGGTGCTGCCCCCAAAGACGAGCTGCCCCCTCATGCGGCCACCCACGACGATGCCACCGTCGCCCAATACCACGCCCTTCTCCGCGAAAGAAACCGGATTCGACTCCGAGGGCGCCAACTCCCGCAACCACACTACCGCGCCCGCTGCACTCACCTTCCCGACAAATCCCATTTGACCGGTCTGCGCCGGCAGGTTCTGCCCGTCGATGGAGACAGGACCATATGAACTGCCCCCAAAGAAGCACGTGCCGTCCGGACCGGGCGTGACGAAGTTGACCGCATCGATGGAGAATCCGCCAGCAGGCTCACCGATGCGTTTCGCCCAGACTACATCCCCATTCGCGTTGAATTTCGCCAGATACGCATCTGCCCCGCTGACGCCCTGCACCGTTAACGTGTGGGCGCCAAACGTAGCCTGCTGTTCGAACGTCCCTCCCACATAAAGATTTCCGCTGGCGTCGGCCGTCGCGCAAGATACAGCGTCATACTGACTGCCTCCGACCGAGCGCGCCCATTGAAACGCGCCGCTGGCGGAATACTTCGCGACGAAAGTGTCGAAGGGCGTCCCTACCGCGCTCACGGTAGCCGAAGTGCCACTGAAATTCGCCGACGTCGTAAATGATCCCACGAGGAAGCAGTTCCCCTGCGCATCGACGGCGGCCTGCCGGCCGTAGTCTATGCCGGTTCCACCGGCGCGCTGCGACCAGGTCACGTTACCGTCGGCATCCAGCCGCGCCATGAAGGCGTCGCGGTTGCCGGCGGAGGTGAGTTCCGGTATGCCAAGTGGTGAGACGCCCCTGAACGTCCCGGCAATCACCCAGCCGCCAGCCGGATGCGGCACGCATGCGTCGATACTTTCCTCGTTGATGCCACCCAGCCGCTTGAGCCACACCAACTGGCCGCCGCCGTCCATCCGCGCGAGAAAAATATCCGTGCTGCCCGCCGCGGTGAGCGACTGAGCGCCGATCGATATTCCTCCACTGAATTCTCCGGCAATGAGCAGCCCCCCGTCCGGCGCCGGTGCGGCGACCTTGCCATTGTTCACGATTCCTGTCCCCGCGGCCGATCGCGCTACATAGGGTGCCGTCGGCGAGACGACCGTGGAAAGGAGTGTGACGGGGATCGATAAGGGGGCATTGGCCGCACCCGTCGCCGTCACGGTGATGGTTCCCTGATAGGTTCCGGCGCCGAGGGAGGCGCTGGCATAGTTCACCGTAACGACATCGGCCTCGCCCGTCGAAGTGCCGCTGGCCGGCGTGACCGAAAGCCAGTTTCCGGTGCTGCTGGCAGCGACGGTATAGGTAAGAGTGCTTCTGCCGGAATTGCGAATCGTGAATGCCTGACTCGCCGCATTAGCCCCTTGCTGCACAGACTGGCTGAGGCTGGCGACGCTCGCCGTCAACTCAGGCTCGGTGGGAGTATACGTTACAGTGAGATTGGTCGTGCTGACATTTCCAGCGGCGTCCCGTGCGGCAATTGTCAGCACGTTGTCCCCGCTCCGCAGGGCCAAATCGACGATGGTCCACGCTTTCGTGCCCACCGCGGTGCCGCCGCCACCTCTGCTATTCGACCATGTGACTTGGGTGACCCCGACGTTGTCGGCGGCCTGGCCGGCAAGGCTCAACGTGGCGCTGCTGGCGGCATGGGTTGGGTTCACCGTCGGGCTGGAAATCGCTACCGAGGGGACGGTCAAATCGCGGAACCTACCGTCTCCGCCAATGGCGAAGCGATACTCGGGCTTGGCTACATCATTGCTCCGGATCACGACGGTTGCGCGGTGGGCGCCGACACTCTTTGGGTCGAAGCGGATTTGGAAACTGCGATAGGTTCCGGGCGTGACATCCGCGGCGGGCTGTGCCTCGACGGTGAAGCTCTGGCTGCCCTCGATCGCAACCACGGGGCTACCGGTCAAAGCCAGCGTGCCATTACCGCGGTTGTAGATGCGGAAATTGAAGAGAGCTGTCGTCTCTCCCATCCAGTGGTCGCTGAAATACGTGTTGTTGCCGAGGCCGATGGTTGTGCTTCCGTTGGCGATCACTTCACCGCCGCCGGTGACCTCGATCGTGCCGCTGCCGGCCGGGGGCGTCGAAGTCGAAAGGACAGCGCTAAGGCTCACGTCGTCGATCCGGAACGTCGTGGGTTTGCTGCTGTTGGTCGCGGCGGAAAAGCTGAGGCGAATCGTCTGTCCTTTCATTGACGTTAGGTCCGCGGTGCGCTGCTCATAATTCAATGAGGCGTTTACGTTGCTCCGCACATCGACGATTTGAAATACCACATCGCCTGGCGGAGACAGGACGCGCACAGCGAGCAGGTCGACACCACTGGAGCCATCCTCTTGCGAAGTAACGCGCGACCAATATGACAACGTGACGCGTGAGGCGCTTGCTGGAATCGTCACGACTTGATCGAGCGTGCCGGCGAGATTGTTTCCCGGCGCGCCGTCGGCGAGCGCCAGATAAGCATAGCCCGGACTGCTAAGCGCAGAGGAAAAACGTGCATCCGCTTGGAAATTGCCGGAGAGCAGCCAACGCTCGGCGCCGTTCGCAAAATTACCATTAACGATAAGCTCCTGCGTCGCGGTGCCAGTGCCACCCACGTTCACGATGGTGACGGCAACACTCGCGGGCTTACCACCAAAACTGGCTAGCACCGAAACAGACTGGTCCGCTTCCACCGCGCCGGCGGTCAGTGCGCCGGTCGCCGCATTGATCGAGGCCGCTGTGCCGTTGACAGACCAAGTGGCACTCACCCGGGGCGTCGTGCCGTCGCTATAGCTCGCGATGGCTGTAAAGTTCGCATTGGTTCCTTCATTGATTGAGATTGGGCCCGAGATCGTGAGGCCGAGGAGCTGCGCCGCCGCGGCGGTCACGGCAAAGGTGCCGGCATTGGACTGAGCCGTGCCATTCATCACCTTAACGGTCCAGACCGCTGAATTTGGCCCGGCCGCGATATTATACTTGAGCTCGTTAACGCTCACAAACGTCAAGTGCTCGGCACTTGACGGGATCGATGAAGTCCCGTCGTGAAAAAGTAGGGTCGAAGTGGCGCTGAAGCCTGATCCCTTAACAGTGAGCATCTGTCGCTGGCCAACCGGTTTTCCCGGGAGGCTTTGCGGTGTGACTTCGGCGATCAACGGACCGACCGGCGTCTCGGCGGCAATCGTGATGGGCCGCAGAAAATAGTCGTAGCGCACCTGCACAGGATTGCTCGTGCCGTCGGTCGTCATTGCGCCGATAAACCGGGGGGCCTCTGTGACATCCTCGGCGAGGGTTCTTCACGGAACAGGGTGGATAGCAGCTAGAGAAAAATGAGGGACAAGGTCGAGTTTCCCGCAGAAGAAGAGAATGCGTGCGCGGTAGTTTTCGAAGCGGCGGAAGCCGCGGGC
>JBDNFZ010000198.1:0-5957 GCA_041689555.1 Opitutaceae bacterium
CAACGAGGTGGCGCCGGCACCGACCCCGCCGGATTGCAGCGCGGTGAAATTGTTGATGTCCGACTGCGCGGCGTCGATCGCCCGGCGCAACGGGTCGGTGGCGGCGGTGCCCAGCGACGCGTAGTCGACCAACATAAAGCCGTCGAGGGTGGGCGCGCCGGTGACGCGCGGGTGATTCACATCGGCGGCGGCGACGTAGCTGGTCTGCACCAGATAGGTGACGGGCAAAGCGGTTTCGAAATCACCGTAGCCCGAGGAGTAGACGGAGTAGGCGGTCGGGCCGGAACCGGTCGCCTGACGGCCGCCGACGGGGACGCCGTTGCCGATATCGCGTCGCCGGTTATTGGAACGGGGCTGAGGAGCCCAGAAGACGTTGTAGACACCGTTCTCGCGTTCGACGCGATAGACACCGGCTTGGAGGGAAATCTTTGGCCGGCCTTCCCTGTCGGGCCAGAAATCCGCCTTGATGCCGGCGTCCAAGCCTTTGGTTTTCTCGGCTTTGAAGGGGTTGCCGGCACCGTCGCGTTGTCCGGTGTTGGGCAAGATGCCGGCACCGGAAAGGGCGAAGATATTGATGGCGTCGGTCACCTTGATGTTCAGGCCGTAGGTCGCGTTGGCATCGGTCTGGACCTTGCCGCCGAAGCGGTAGCCGTTGACGATCGGCGTCGCGCCGGGCGCGGAGTTGGTCGAGTTGGGGCGGGAGGTCGGGCTCTTGACCCAGTTGCCGACGACTTCGTTGCCGAGGGCCGGATCGGTCTTGACGTAATCGAAGTCGAGCGCGCGCACATGGTAGCGGTCCCAGCGGTAACCGCCGATGATGTTGATGCGCTCGTTCCACCATTTGCTCTGGAGGACGGCGTAGTGGCCGGTGTTCCATTCCCAGAAAATCGAATCGGTGGTGGGGCGGACCTGCTCGCCGCCGAAACGGAAATAAGAGAGATCGTCGTAGGCTTTGAAACTGTTGGTGTTGGCCACACCGGTGGTGCTGCGGATTTGGGTGTTATTGTTGTCGCTCTGCTTGATTTGAACGTCCTGACGACCGAGCAAAATATCCTGTTTATTGCCGAAGAGATTGAAGTTATAGAGAACGTCGACGCGGGTCTGCGTGATGTCCTTGATGCGGCTGGGGGTGGTCCAGTTGTAGTTCAGGCCGCGGTAGACGCGTTGGGCGGCGTTGAGCGGGTTGGCGCCGGTATCGGTCCAGATGCCCGGGGTGGTGGGGACGGTGGCGGACAACGATTGCTGCACGCCGGCGCCGATGTTTCGAAAGTCGGTATCCGTGCGGCTGATGTTGGTGCCGGCAAGAATCTCGAGGTTTTCGCCGAATTTCCGGGAAAGCTGGGCCGTGCCGTTGAAGTAGTCCGCCTTGGAGTAGGAGTCGTTCCCGGTCCAACGGAAGAAGCGGTCCCGGCCGAGCCGATCGCGGGCGACGCGAACGGTGTCGCGAAAAGCATTGAGATTCGAAGCCTGCAGCAGGCCGTTTTCGTTGCGGACGTTGCCGATGTTGGGTTCGTCGAAGTCCTGCGCGCCCGTCCCGTTTTGCTCGAGCCGGCCTATTTCCAAATCGATGAAGAGTTTGGTGTCCCGGCGGAAAGCGATATCGAAGGCCGGTGTGAACAGCATGCGGCGGCGCTCGCCGAAATCGACTTGGGAGCCCTGGTTGTTGAAGACGAGTCCGGCGTTGTAGTTCACGCTAAAATCTTTGGTGCGCAGCAGCGGCCCGGTCGTAATCGCCTCGGCGCGGTAAAAGGCGTAGCTGCCGACGGTGGCGCGCAACGTCGTCGACGGCGTGCTGCGCGGATAGAGCGGGTCCACGTTCACGATGCCGGCCAGAGCCGAAACGCCGTAGAGCAGGGCCTGAGGACCGCGGATGAGCTCTTGTCGTCCGACGTTGATCGTGTCGGTGACGGTATCGAGGCGGAAGCCGTTGCGGAGAATAAACCGGGTGTTGTAACCGCGAATGCTGATCGCCGTGCCGTCGGGGTTAAGTGTCCCGCTTTGCCCCGTGCCCGAGGGGCTGAAGAGAAAATTATTGGAGCCTTGCACGGTGTCCTGGATGACGCCCGCACTGTAAAGGAGCGCCTCCTTGATATCGACGGCGCCGATATCCTCGATGAAGTCGCGGGTGATGACCTCGAGCTGCATGGGCAGCTGTTTGATCGGGGTGTTGAGCCGGGTGCCGGCCGTGGAGTTGGTCGCGAGGTAGCCGGTGTCCTTGGAGGAATCGACGCGGAATTCGCTGAGGACGATCTTCTGATCCTTGGCGGGTTCGACCGGCTTGGCGGGGGCGACGGCGGCAGTTTGGGCGTGGGAGACTACGGCCGCCGTCAAGGCTGCGAGGAGCGCGGCGAGGTGGCGGATGGCAGGGAGGGTTTGCATGGGTTTTGGCGACAGGGTTCGGACGGAGAGGGTTAAGAGCCCAGGAGTCTAAGACACTCCTCTGGACGGGTAGGAACTCGGGACGAAAACTATCCCCGGAGATTTATCAAAAGGTTTTTGAGTCTACGTAAACTAAAGGGCGAGGTCATAGCGGCGCGTCCCGCGGTCCCGCGGGACCGCGCGCTTGCCTCCGCCGCGCGGCCGGCCGACGCTGATCCGGTGCTCCCCTTTCTCACCCGACATCGCCCCACCCTGCTCGCCCTGCTCCTTGCCCTCGGCCTTGCCGGTTGCGCGACGCCCGAAGTCATCCGGCTCATTACGGTGAGCGGCGGCAAGACCCTGCAGTTCTCGTTCGGACCCAAGGGTGCGGAACCCGGCCGCGCCAACGGCTACGAAGTGCGGCTCGCCACCCTCGTCCCATCGGCCGACGGGCAGGAAATCGGCTACACGTTTGAGTTTACCGCCCCGGCCGGCGCGACCCTTTCCCGGGTGCAGATCGACGACGTCTCGGAAGAGACCGCCGCCTTCCCGATGGTGGATGATGCCACGCCAAAGCTGACCGGGGACCGCTGGAACGGCTCCTCTCCCACGCTCCGCGCCGGCCACGCGGAGCTGCAGTGGATCTATACCATCACGACGACGCTCCGCGTCTATCGCTTCACGATCACCGATGCCGCCGGCCGGAAGACGGAGATGCACCACGTCATGGCCTACCCGGATTTCGTGAAAGCGGTGATCCGCCAGAAGTGGGGCGCGAACTACTGAGCCGGATGGATTTCTCCGCCTACGCCGAGGTGGCTGCCGCGCTGCCGTGGTTTTTCCCCGCGGCCGTCGCCGTGTTCGGAGCGATGGTGGGGAGTTTCCTCAACGTCGTGATCTACCGCTTGCCGGCGGAGAAATCCATCGTCACCCCCGGCTCGAACTGCGCCTGCGGGCAACCCGTCGCTTGGCGGGACAACATTCCCGTGCTCTCCTGGCTGCTCTTGCGCGGGCGGGCACGATGCTGCGGCGGGAAGTTTTCCTTCCGCTATCCCTTCGTCGAGTTGCTCACGGCGGGGCCGTTCCTCGCGTGCTGGCTGGCGTTTCCGCCCGCCGTCGCGGTGGTGGGCTGGATTTTCACCAGCTGTCTCGTTTGCGCGACGTTCATCGACCTCGACCACATGATCATCCCGGACGTGTTCACGCTTGGTCTGGGTGTGCTTGGCGTGTTCGCCTCGCTGGTAGTGCCGGCGTTGCACGGGCAACATCATGAATTCTTCGCGCTCGCGAGCCTGCGGTCGGCGACGATTTCGCTGCAAGGGCTGCTGGTGGGCTCCGGGCTCGTGCTGTGGATCGCGCTGCTTGCGGAGTTTGTCTTCAAGAAGGAGGCGATGGGCTTCGGCGACGTGAAGTTCGTCGGCGCGATCGGGGCGTTTACCGGCTGGCAGGGGGCGGTGACGGCGGTGTTTGGGGGCGCGGTGATCGGCACGCTCTGGTTTTTGGTCGCGGTGATCTGGCAGAAAATCGCGGGGCGCTCTCCTGCCCCGGCGGCGCTCAAGGCCGAGACGCCCGAAGGCGAGCCGACGGCGCTGGGCTTCGGGGCGCAGGTGCCGTTCGGCCCGATGCTGGCGATCGCCGCCGCGCTGTATTTCCTCTGGTTTCGCCAGCCGGTCGCGGCGTGGTTCGCGCAGTTCGGCGAGATGTTCTAGGCCGGGGATACGAGCGCCCCGGCGGAACGGCGCGCGTCTGTCCTTCGCTCAGCAGAAACGATCCGGTTGCCCGCGAAACACGCGAAAGGAAGCGAAAGAAAATCGGAAAATTGATCCGGAGGCCGAAAGGTGGACGCCGGAATCGAGGGTAAAAACGACCCGTGACCCTGCGTTCGACACGGTTGTTCGCGCGGTTCGCGGGCGCTCCTCCGCGTGTTTGCCGCTCAGGGCAGCACGCGGATCGAGAGGTCCTTGTAGTAAGTGACGCTCTTCGGGTCGTGGCCTTGAAGGGCGATGGTGCCGGCGCCGAGTTTGCGGCCGGCCATGTTCTTGAGCGACTTGGCCGGGTCCCAATCGGACGGCTCCGTCCAGTCCACGGTGGTCTTTCCGTCGATCTGGATGACGATGCGTTTGCCGTCGACCTTGATGTAATAATCGAACCACACGTCGTCGGTGTTGGGCGCGACGTTAACGACGTCCTGCACGGCGTAGAGGCCGCCGGTTTTCTTGACGTCTTTATGCGTGGCGTTGACCTGGCACTCGTAGCCCTTGGTCGGCCAGCCCTTCGCCTCGAAGGCGGTGTGGAGGTAGATGCCGGAGTTGGCCCCGGCGGTGGTCTTCACCTTGGCCTTGAACTCGAAGTTTTTAAACGAGGCGTCGCCGTTGGCACCGTAGAAGAGGTGGGCGCGGCCGCCCCCGACCATGAGTTCGCCGGCCGGGGTGACGGTGAAGACGTTGGCGACCTCGTCGTTGGCTTTCCACCCGGTGAGATCTTTGCCGTTGAACATCGAGGTCCAGCCGGCGGTTTTATCGGCGGCTTGGGCGACGGCGGCGAAGCCGAGGGCGAGAGCGGGGAGCAAGAAAGCAAAACGTGGTTTCATCGTCAGCATCGTTTGGACGCAGCGGGAGTCTTGTCGAGCGCCGAGGTGATGGAAGCGGAGATCGAGAAGGGGCTAGACAAGGCGAGGTCGCCCAAACAACTCTAGACCCATGAGGTCCATTGAGCTTTTTTCGGGCGCGGGAGGACTTGCGTTGGGGTTGGAAAAAGCGGGTTTCCACACGGCAGCCCTATTTGAACGCGATCACGACGCATGCGCCACATTGCGCGCCAACCGACCGCATTGGAACGTCGTGGAAGCGGATGTCCGCGACGTGGATTTCACCGCCTACGGACCGGTCGATCTCGTGGCCGGCGGGCCGCCCTGCCAACCCTTCTCCATGGGAGGAAAAGCCCGCGGCAGCCGGGATTCGCGCGACATGTTTCCCCAAGCCGTTCGCGCGGTGAGGGCGCTGCGACCGAGTGCGTTTATTTTTGAGAATGTTCGCGGCCTGTTACGTCCGGGCTTCCGGAATTACGTGGAGTTCATTCGTCTCCAGCTCACCTATCCCGACTTTCCGGTCTCCGATAATTTGGATTGGGAAACGAATCTCCGCCGCTTGGAACGTCACCACACACGCGCGGGTTCGGCCGACGGGCTCGCCTACAAGGTCACGCTCAACTTGGCCGATGCGGCCGATTTCGGCGTCCCGCAACATCGGCATCGGGTTTTCTTCGTGGGATTCCGCGCGGATCTCGACAGCCGTTGGTTTTTCCCCGCCACGACCCACTCGGGCGACGAGTTGCTACGCTCACAGCAAATGACGGATGAATATTGGCGTGAACACCGTCTGCCGGCTCCGGCCCGGGAGATCAGCGCCGCGCGGCGCTCGCGTTTGGATCGTCTCGCAGCGGACGAGCTTTTCTCCTCTAGGCTAAAACGCTGGCGCACCGTGCGCGACGCCATCGTCGGACTCGATGATCCGCGTCAGGAGAGCCACCACGCGAACCACCGGTTTCAGTCTGGTGCCCGTGCCTATCCCGGCCACACCGGCAGTCCTCTCGACGAGCCG
>JBDNFZ010000199.1:0-1732 GCA_041689555.1 Opitutaceae bacterium
CCGGATGATCCGGTGCTGGCGAACCCCGACGGCCGAAGAATGACGACGGGGGCGGTCCAGCGGATGTTGAAACGGTATCTGGCGCTGGCCGACCTGCCGCTCGAGATGACGCCGCACAAATTGCGGCATTCGTATGCGACGCACCTGTTGAACGCCGGGGCGGATCTTCGGCTTGTGCAAGAGTTGCTGGGCCATGCCCAGCTCACCTCGACCCAGGTCTACACCCACGTGAGCGTGGCGCGTTTGCAGGAGATTTATGCGAAGGCCCACCCGCGGGCTTAGGCCGAAGGCTGTAGTTGAGAGTCCAGAGTTGGGAGCTGAGAGCACAATCCTCAGGAGCCCGGCGGCTCCTGCAGAAACATCGTAGACGGACCTGCGTCGGGTTTTGCTCTCAGCTATATGCTCTCAGCTCTATACTCTCAGCTCTCAACCGGGTTACGCCGACTTATTCCAGTTCGCGTTCAAGTTGTGACCAATGGGCCGCGAGGTAGGAGCCTGCTTGCAGGCGATTCGGCATGTGGTTAGCCGGCACGGGTGAAATCGCCTGCAAGCAGGCTCCTACAAAAAGCCTTTGTTCGTCTCCTCTTAAAAGCTAATTGGAAATAGGCCCGCGCCAACGGGTCAAAACGTCGGACGGAAGTAGACCATGATCACGGCGAGGGCGAGGAGGCCGAGGGCGACCTTGTTGAGCGTGGCACGCCACTCGATCCGGCGATAAATCATCCCGGCCATGCCCGCGAGGCCGACCAAGCAGAAGAACTTCACGAGCACCCAACTGGTTACGAACGGAATTTTATAAATCGTGATCATCCCGAAGCCGCTGATGAACATGAGCACGGCGGCGATGCCCGTGATGATCAGGGTGCGGCGCCGATTCTCGGGCGCGGGATTTGCGAACGCCATGAAGATATGGGTCACGAGCGTGAGCAACGAGAGGATGTGGACGAGTTGGTAGTAAGGGAGGCGTTCCATGATGGTTAAGGCGGTAAGGTGAGCGGGCCGGAGAATCGAAGTCAAACCGCGGGTATCAGAGATCGACGCGGCGAGAGGAGGAGTTGCCGGCCGCATCGAACAGCGTGACCTCGGCGGAGGTGGCGCCGACGGCGCGGGCCAGAGGGATCTCGAAGACGAACGTCTCTTCTCGGGCATCGCGAATACCGTCGGCCGTTTGTTCGAGCGACTCGCGCACGCCGTTGTTGAGCGTGAATTCCACGCCCTCGAGCAGCGAGAGCGCGTCACGGCCGCGCACGGTAAGGCGCAGGAAGCCGGCGTCGCGGTTGGCGGCGACCTCAAGGATGGCGGGCGGGGTGTGATCGACGACGAGACGGTCGGTCTCGAAGGTCACGCTCAGCCTTTCGCCCGGCGGGCGCGGCCCGGTCTCGGTCGCGACGAGGCGCGTGAGATAAACGCCGTCGGCGAGACCCGAGGTCTCGAACGACACGTAGGATTCGCGTGAAGCGACCGCAAGGTCGGTCCAAGCGGTGTCGCCTTCGCGGCGGAGGGAGAAGGTCGCCACCACGCCATCGCCATCGGGGTCAGAGACGGTCCAGAGCGCGACCTGGGTGCCCGGAGCCGGCAAGACCTGGCTGGTGAGAAACGCGGACCTCGCGCGCTTGGGGCCGGCCGCGTCGTCATCTTTGCCGGAGCTCAGGATCGAACCGATCGTGGTCGAGATATTTGGGGCGGACTCGGCTCCCGGAATCATTCCGAAGTTGGGCGCGAGAAACCGGAA
>JBDNFZ010000200.1:0-2372 GCA_041689555.1 Opitutaceae bacterium
ACCGGCATGGGCGCGTGCACCACGGGCTTCGGTCGCGTCTCCCAGCCGCGCGAGGCTTGGAGACGGTTTTCAAGGTCGCGCACGCTGGTGAAATACTGGTCGAGACGGTCGCGGTCGCGCGCGGTCACGCCGCGTTGAAGCTCGCGGGCCTGACCGGCGATCGTGTCGAGAATGCTCCGGCCGTTGTCCAGCTGGCGGAGTTGGGCCTTAACCTGCTCGGGCGAGCCCTGCAGGAAGAGCTGCTTGAAAACTTCCGCCGCCTTGTCCTCGGGCGGAATCGCGACGCCGGTGCCCGTCCAAGAGAGGCTGCGCGTGCGGGTGTTGACGGAAAGGGTGAGCGAGGGAAAGCGCGTGAGCGTGCCGATCTGTTCCGCGATGTGCTGGTCGAGCGAGACGGTATTGCGGAACGAACTGCTGCCCGGGTGCGGCGCCGCGGTGAGGAAGCACACGTCGGCCGGGTGCCCGCCGTCGACGTTGGGGTGCGAGACGCCGCTGAATACGGAGAAATCCTTCCGGTGCTCCTCGAGCAGCTTCAGATACGGCGAGGCGATGTAATCGCGGCCGGCCCCGGTCGGGAAAAACTGGTCGCCGAGGAGGCCGAGGTTGTTGCAGACCGCGAGCATCCGGCGCGGCTTGGCGTTGGGCGCGAGCGGGCCGTCTTTGGCCGCGGCGCGGGCGACGCCGGGGAGCATCGACTCGAGGAACGGCAGCGAGAGCGCGATGCCGGTGCCCTGGAGAAACCGACGACGCGAGAGCGGGACGCGGTGGGCGAAGAAAGGGGCGCGGGGCGGACGGGGGGTCGGGGCGGAGGTCGGCATGGGAGGAACAGCGGGGTAACGGAAGGACGTAAGAAAACGCGGAAAGGTTGCGCGAGAAAATTTCCCGTCGATTTGATCGGAAACAAACCGTTGCCCGCGAAATACGCGGATACACGCGAATGAAAACCGGCCAAATGTTCTAATCGTCGAACGCCGAGCCCGGGAACAGACGGGAAGAGGCGACGTGCTTCTAAGCATTCGCGTTCATTCGCGTAATTCGCGGGCGCCCTGCCGACAGGGTTACGCCGGCTCAAGGCAGCGGCGAAGCCGCAGACTCCCGCCAGACGGGGGCGGCGCCGGTGTAATCGAGTTCGTAGGCGGTGCGGGTGTCGCCGATCCACATTTTGCCGGCTTTGATTTTGAGGTAGGGGCTGTCCACGACGGCGCCGTCGGCCCAGTTTTTCCAATCGAGCGCGGTGCCGTTGACCTCGGCGCGGGGGCGGAGGGCGGCGGGCTGATAGTCGAGACGCAAGGTGTCGCCGGTGAGCGTGCGGTAACGCGCGACGAGGCCGTCGATCTCCAGTTTCGCGCCGGTGAGATCCGCGAGGGTGGCGAATTGCGTGCGCTCGACGGCCTCGATGGCGAAGCCTGCGGCGGGAGCCATCGGCACGGCGAGCGCGCGGTAGGCGGCCATGGCCTTGGGCGCGCCGGGCGCAGCGCCATCCAGCCAGAAGGACGCGCCGCCAAAGGGCGTGATCACGACAAACGTTTCGACGGTCTCGACGACGAAGCGGCCGTCGGGGAGCGCGTGGACGGTGGCGGTGCGCGGGACGTGGAGCCACGCGGCGGCCTGGGTGCGGGCGGCCGCGTAGTAGGCGGCGAGTTGCTGCGGGTCGGCGAGCACGGCGGGCGACGGCGGCGCGGCGGGATCGAGCGGGCCGGCGAAAGCGGTGGCGCGGGTGTAACCTTTGGGGCCCTCGAGTTTGCCGAGGGCATAGCGTTGGTCGGCGCGCGGATCGGCGGAGGGCGCGGACATCAGGAGGAGCGCGCCGCGGTGCTGCACCCACTGGTCGTAGGGGCTGTGACCCTCGGGCCCGAGCCAGCGGGGCTGGCCGCCGGAGAAGATCAGCGAGCCGGCGGGGGCGCGGACGTTGAGGGACCAGGTGGTCTGCTGGGCGGAGTTATTGACGAGATCGAGTTGCACGCTGCCGAGGGCGAACGACGGCGAGGCATAGAAATACTCGGGCTGCACGCCGGGCTTGGTCATGCCGTAGTCGGGGTGATTGAGGCGGGCTTCGAAAGGGAGCGGAACCTGTTTGGCGAGCAGGGCGGTGATGATGCGGTCGGGCCGATAGGACGACGTGGGCTGGTGAATCGAGGTGATGAGTTTCGCGGCGGCGACGGGCACGGTGGTGTAGCCGGGTTGGCCGGCGGCCCAGACCCAAAGGTGGGCGTCCATCTCGGCGAGGGCGGCGCCCTCGACCCAGCCGCGGCGCTGCGGGCCGGTGTGCAGGCCGTTGAAAACCTTCAGGCCGTAGGTGGCGAAATAGTAGTCGAGGGCGGCCTTGGCCCACGCGCGCGTCTCGGGGCGCGGGGAAAAATCGAAGAGGTTCA
>JBDNFZ010000201.1:0-3410 GCA_041689555.1 Opitutaceae bacterium
CACCGTCCGCTCATGGCCGGCGTGATCGGCGCCGCCGCCAACGTCGGCTTCGCCCTCATCGCCGTCTTCGCGATCTTTTTCAAAGTCACCGTCGATTCCTGGCGCTGGGTGGCGCTGATCGGCGCGGCTCCGGCGCTGATGACCTTCGGCATGCGTCTCTTCGTGCCGGAGTCGGAGAAGTGGCACGCGACCGTGAAGGCCAGCAAGACCAAGATCGAGCCGCTGAAGGAAGTCTTCGGTCCCACGCTCTGGAGAAAGACGCTCATCGCCACCGCGCTCTCCTCGGTCGCGCTCATCGGCACCTGGGGTTCCGTGCAATGGCTCCCGCTCTGGGCCGACCAAATGGCCGGGGCCGCCAACCCCGCCGCCAAGGGCTGGACCGGACTGCTCTCCGGCTCGGGTGCCATCCTCGGCTGTCTGGTCGGCGCCTACATAGGGCGCTTCATCTCGCGCCGCCTCGCGTATTTCCTGATGTGCCTCGGCTCGCTCATCGCCTGCGCGCTCCTCTTCCGCACCGTCGACACCTACGGCCCCGGCTTCCTCGCCCTGACCTTCGTGGTCGGCGCGGTCACCGCCGCGTTCTACGGCTGGCTGCCGCTTTATCTGCCCGAGCTTTTCCCGACGCGCGTGCGCGCGACGGGCCAGGGCCTCGCCTTCAACTCCGGCCGCATCCTCGCCGCCGTGGGCGCACTGCAGATGGGCGCGTTGATGCAGGGCTTCGACGGCAGTTACGCGAAGGCCGGCGCGATCATCACCCTCGTCTACGTCTTCGGCCTCGCCCTCATCTGGCTCGCCCCTGAGACCAAGGGCAAACCGCTGCCGGAGTAGCCCGCGCAGCCGCCGCCGTGCGGGGAAAAAGCCCCCGCCGGATTTCCGGAAGTTTTGCCACAAAGAGGCGCGAAAATTTCCGCCTCTCCGGCCGTGTCTCCCGCGCGCCTACAGGCGCACCCCGCACCCCGCCGCCGCCGACGAAATTTTTGCGCCTCTTCGCGGCCATCCCTCCGAATCCTCCTTCCGAACTACGCCTCCGGCATTTGCGCCCATTCGCGTCCATTCGCGGGCAAAATTCATCCACTCACGCATCACGCCTCATCCCTCCCGCCTCGGGCGCGCCGCGCGCCCTACAGCTTTAATTCCGCCGCATACCCCGTGAGCTCCATGAACCCCGAGCCTACCTCGCGCCCGCTGGCATCCCGCACCCGGCACGCCCCTTCCCAATACGAGATTCTGCCCAGGCTCCCCACCAGCTCTTGTTCCCGCGCCAGCGGCTCGATCGTGTAGCGCACCGCCGCGCCCGTCGCCGGATCCGTCGTCGTGATCGCCACCCGCGAGGGATACACCGCGCCCGTCGCCGCGCTCTTCCAGGTGTCCAGCACCTCCCAGCCAAACGGCTGCTTCTGCGTCGCGCTCTTCGCATCGACCCACGTCAGCGTCGACGCCGGATCCGCCCCGCCCTCCCGCGTCCGCAGCCGATACATCATCAGCTCGCGGCCGTCGGTGAACTGCACGCTCACCCAGTCCCAGCCGACTTGGTTTCTGTCGAGCTGGCTGCTGCTGATCTCGTGGTCCATCCACGCCTCGCCCGTCACCGCGAATTTCTCTTCGCCGAGCGTGAGTTCGCCCTCCGCCTTTAGCCGCGAAAACGTCAGGTAATAACTCGCCGCCGTCGGGGCCGCGCCCTTACGCGACACGCTGTTCTCGCCGAAAATCACCAACGGCTTCGCCGGCACGAGCGTGAGCGCCAGCGCCGCCTCCGCCCGCACGCCCCCGCGCAACTCGATCCGCTCCGCCCCGGCGCCCGCCGCCGGATCGCTCAACCGCAACGACCAATTCCCCTGCTTCATATCGAGCGTCTCCACCGAAGACCCCGCGTCCCAGCCCGCCCGGTTCAACCGCTCCTGATGGTAAAATTTCCCGGTCGCCGCGTCGAACACCGCCATGTGCGCGAGGTGCAACTGCACCGAACGGTCCGGGGCCGCCTGCCGAAAAAACGTCGCCTGAAATCCAAACCTCCGCCCGTCGATGGCGTAGAGGTGCCCGGTCACATACCACCACTCCAACTTGAACTCCGGATGCGACCCATGGTCCCGCGGAAACGAAAACACCTTCCCCGGCTGCGGCACCGCAAATCCCTCCGCCGTCACCAGCGGCACCGCCGCCTGCAACAGAGATACCGGCCCGCAAACAATCCCGACCAAAACCAACCCTCCGAAAAGCAGGGCGAACTTTAGTCCGCCCCTCGGCCAGACGCCCACGCCGAGGCGGACTGAAGTCCGCCCTACTCCCGCACCCGGCGCCGCCATCGTTTTCATAGGCATTGTCGTCATCGTTATCATCATCACTCCTCCCGATCCGCCGGCAAATCCGCGCCCCACCGCCCCACCGCGTAGCTCACGGCCACGCCCGTCACCACGACCGCGCCCGCCAACGCCGCGAGCTGCCCCCACGGCAGCGCGAATCCCAGCGTCCAGCCGAACGACTGCTTGTTGATCACGAAAATCAGGAGCCACCCCAGCGCCACGCTCAGCACGAGCCCGCCCGCCACCGCCGCGCTCGCGACCACGCCGCCCTCCAGCGCCGCCGCGCCCGCGAGTTCCCGCCGCGTAAACCCCAGCGCACGCAGCGTCGTCAGCTCCTCGCGTCGGTCCAGCAGCACGCTCGTAAGCGTCAGCGCGAGGCCCACCACCGCCACCAGCACCGCGATCACTTCCAGCGCGTAGGTGATCGCAAATGTCTGCCGGAAAATCCGCAGCACCTCCGCGCGCAATTTTCCGTTCGTGAAAATCGCCAGACCGGGAAACTCCCGCCGCAACTCCGCGCGCACCGTCTCCGCGTCCGCGTCCGGCTTCAGCCACAGGCTTACGTTGGTCACGCGCTGCTCGCCGAACCACTCCCGAAAATGCGCGCGCTCCACCATCAGCGACCCGCGTTCGTTGCCGTAGTCGGAGAATACGCCCGCGATCTTCAAGACCTTAACTCCCGCCGGTGTCGGCACGCGCACGGTGTCGCCCGCGCCCCGCCGAAACCGCTCCGCAAACGCCTCGCTCACCAGCACCAACCCGGCGTTGCTCTCCGCCGCCCACAACGCCGGATCGCTCGGCGCGGTCACCCACGGCAGCTCGCTCCGCGCCCGCAGCAGCGCGAAATCCGCCCCCGTGAGCAATGTCGTCATCCCGTCCAGCTCCAGCGGATAAACCACCAGCCGCGCCGCCGCCTCCGCCGCCGGATGCGCCGCCAGCCGGTCCGCCGCCGCCGCGGAAATAAAATTATCCATCGACGCGCTCTGCGCCCCCGCGCTCGCGATATACAGGTCGGCCTGCAGCGTCCGCTCGATCCACCCGCGCACCGTCACCTCGAAGCTCGCCACCAGAATCGCCATCCCCGCCGCCATCCCCACCGCGCAGTGCAAC
>JBDNFZ010000202.1:0-13847 GCA_041689555.1 Opitutaceae bacterium
AGCGGGGCCCACGCGCCGATTTGGGCGCGATCGGTGGAGTAGGCCATCTCGCGGAAGAAATGGTGCGCGGCGAGGCCGGCGTGGCGGGCCTTGAGGTAGTCCACCTGGGCCTGGCCGTGGACAAAGCTGAGGTGGGGGACGGCGTTGATGAACTCGCCGGGCCGGTCGATCATGCCGGTGGCGACGGCGTGGCTCCAAAACTGTTTCGAGCGCTCGAACTGCTCGAAGATCTTGATGGCGTTGGTGACGTTGACGGTGCCGTCGGGCTCGCGGCCGGGGGTGTAGCTGAGTTCGCAGATGCCGGCGTGGCCGGTGCCGGCGTTGTTCCAGCCGTTGGAGCTTTCCTGGGCGAGTTCGGCGGTGACTTCGTAGACCTGGATCTTGAGCGCGGGATCGAGCTGCTTGAGGAGCGCGGCGAGATTGGCGGACATGATGCCGCTGCCGACAAGGATCACATCGGGGTTCTCAATATGCGTGGAGGGACTCATGAGGAAGGAGACGGGAAACTAAAGGTCCGCGCCTCCGCCGAGCCAGAGTTATTCTGCACGAACGGCAGCTTTGCGAACGGCCGACAAAAAGGGCCGGCGTGAAGCCGGCCCGTGGTTTCTGGCGGACGGCGTCGCGCGCCGAGCCAGATCGCTTTCGTTATACCCGCGGACCTTGATTTTTAGACTTTGGGTGAATTGAGGCAGAGCCGGGACCCGGGCCCGGCCGGAGGGGATCCGCCAACCAAACTCGTCGGGCCCAGAGGTCCCGACGCGACCTTGAAAAGTCCAGATTTCATCGGCTGCTGGTATTAACCGCGTGGCGGGTGCGGCGACTTTTCTGTGAAAGACGTGCAATCACCGGTCCCGCCTGATTCAGGCGCAGGTGAGCGTGATCGCCGCCTCAAAGCCGTGCGGCTCGCGGTTGCGAAACACCACCGTGCCGCCGCAGGCCTCGGCGGCGCTGCGGACGATCGCGAGTCCGAGCCCGGTGCCGCCGGTCTCGCTGGCGCGGGCGGCATCGGGCCGGAAAAACGGTTCGCCCAGCCGGGCGAGCGCCGGCGTCGGCACACCGGGGCCCTCGTCGGCGACGGTGATGGTCGCGCGCCCCCCTTCGATGCGGGCGGTCAGCGTGACCGCGCCGGCGGGAGCGTAGCGGAGGGCGTTGCGGACGAGGTTCGCCACGGCGCGTTCGAGTAAGACGGCGTCGGCGAGGACGGTGAGGTCGGGTTCAATCCGGGCGGAGACCCGCACGGCCTCGTCCTCGCGGTCGAGCACGCGCCGGACGAGGGGCAAGAGGGCGACCGGGGCGAGAGCGGTCTCGCGGGGCCGTAGCCCTGCTTTGATGAACGCGAGGAGTTCGCCCACGAGGGCCGACATATGTTGCACCTCTTCGCGCACGTCGGCGACGTGCGGCTGCAGGGCGGGAGCGGCGCGAGTCTCCAAAATCTCGGTCGCGACCTGTAACCGGCCGATGGGCGAGCCGAGCTCGTGCGCAACGTCGGCGAGGAACCGTTTCTGGCCGTTGGCGTGGGCCTCGAGCCGGGTGGCCATCGCGTTGACCGAGGCACCGAGGGCGCCGAGTTCGTCGCGGCGCGAGGTCTCCACCCGGGTGCCGAATTTCCCCACGGCGATCATCTCTGTGGCGCGGGTGAGCCGGCCCAACGCGCGGGTGATGCCGAAGACCAGCGGCAGCCAAAACAGAATCGAAAACACGACGATGCCGCCGCCGCCGTAGAGCACCGGTTGGAGATCGAGCAGGCCCGCGAGCGCCCACCACGAGTGGCAACGCATCATCAAGGTGACCGGTGGCGATCGTTCCAGCGGCACGCGCACCCCCAGCCAATAGCTCGCGGGCGAGCCGGCCCGGAGGAGGAAACGCCCGCGCGCGTCGTCGATCAGGCGCGGAGGCCCGTCGAACTGCGGGCCGCCGGGGAGAGGAGGCGCTCCGTCCTGCGGAGGGCCGCCCCTGCCACCCCGCGGCCCGCGGCCCGCCGGACCGGAACCCGGCGGGTTGCCTCGGCCTTCAATGATGCGGGCAGTCACTTCGGCGGGGAAGGCTTCGCGAGGATCCGTCGCTCCGGGCAGCGTAGCGCGGACGGCGAAAAATTCGGCACCGTAGCTCCGACCGAAACGCGCGAGCACGCCCGCCGCCGCCTCGGCGTCGTTGACCGCGACGACCTCGGCGACCACGAGCCGGCCGATCTCCTGCGCACGATTGCCCACCGGCCCGCGCACCACGGCGTCGAGGCCTCCTCGCGACCCGAAAAAAAGCAGCGCCCCCGTCGCCAACAACGCGAGGTTCAGCAACAGCCACAGAGAGATTTTGAGCGGAAGGGGGAAGGTGATTTTCACGTGAAAAGCGCGATCGACGAAGAGTACGTTAGGCGAATCTACGCCGGAAATCCCGCTCGTTTACCGCCGCTTAACAATTTTCCCCGTCCCGCTCACATCCGCTTAACCGATTGCGGGCATCTTGGCGTAAGTCACCTCCTCCCATGCGCTCTATCATTCCTCACCTCCTCGTTTTCGCCGCCGCCGGCCTCGGTGCCCATGCCGCCGATCCCCAGCTCGATTCCTGGCTCACGGCCAACACGCGCCGCTATGCGCGTATCTATGAATCGGATGCCGCGAAGAACGCCGGCACATCGGTCACGACGTGGTCGCGCGGCACCACGGCGCAAACGACGCCGAGCTACGCCGGCGTGATCCAGGTGTCGTCGTCGGCGAGCTGGGTCTATCTCCGTTCGAGCGGGCTGGGCACGCATGTGATGGGGCCGTGGTATTTGAATGCCGCGCACACGCAGAACTTCCCGGGCTATCCGGCGAATACCGGCGTGCTCTACCGCTTCCCGCGCACGCCGAGCATCACGACGACGAAGACGCTCACGCCGGGTGGCGTGATCGGTTACTTCGTGGATGGCGTCGTGGCCTTCGATAACCGCGACACGTTTTCTTACACCAACGCGAGTGGCGCGGACGCTTCGCCGAATAGCACTGGGCGCGGCGACGGCGTGTGGAACCGCGAGGCCTATGCCAATGAAGGCGTGACCTTCGATCCGGCCTTCGCGCACCAGGCGATGACGAGCTATCACTATCACGCGAACGCGCCGGCGGTGCGTTTCCAACTCGGCGACAACGTCGAGTTCGACTCCGCGACGAAAACCTATCGCGAGAAATCCACGGTGCCGACGTTGCACTCACCCATCGTCGCGTGGCTCGCCGACGGTCTGCCGGTCTACGGGCCCTACGGCTACTCGTCGCCGATGAACCCGGCGAGCGGCCTCCGGCGGATGACGCCCGGCTACGTGAAACGCGATGGCACCAACGGCACGACCAATCTCGCGACGACGGGGCGCACGACGCTGCCGGCGTGGGCCGCACGGGCGCAGGATCGCAGCGCCGAGCTGCCGTCGAACGTCTCCGGCCCCACGGTCAGCGCGACCTTTCCGCTCGGAAAATATCTCGAGGACTACGACTACCTCGGCGACCTCGGCAGAACGCAGGGCACGGAGTTTGATCTGAACGATTACAACGTGCGCTTCTGCGTGACGCCGGAGTTTCCCAACGGGACCTGGGCCTACTTCCTCACGATCGAGACGGACGGCACGCCGAAGTTTCCAAACATGGTCGGTCGGTGGTATTTTGGCAGCCCGGCCGGCGGCAGCGTCAACGCGATCAACGAGACCGTGACCGAATATGTGCGCGCCAGCCAGGCCTCGCCGATCAGCGTGAGCGCGACGAACGCGGGCGGCGCGGTGGCGATCGCGTGGACTTCGGTCGAAGGCGCGACTTACAAAATCGAAACGTCCGCCGATGCGACGACGTGGAGCGCCTTGAGCGGAGCGAGTGCGCTCACGAGCAGCGGGGGCGACACCACGAGTTTTTCTACGACGACGGTGGCGACAAGCTACCGTGTGACGCTCACGGCGTTGGCCACCTACGATACGCGGGGCGCGGGCGGACTCTCGGGGGTGGGGACGACGGCGACCGTGACGTTTACGGCGACGAGCGCACCGAGTTTGACGGCGCAGCCGGCGGCGGTTGCGGCGAGCAGTGGCGGCGGCGCGACGTTTGCGGTGACGGCGGGCGGCACCGGGCCGTTTACGTATCAGTGGTTGCGGAATGGCCAGCTGATCACGGGCGCGACGGCGGCGACGTTGACGCTGGCCACGGTGCAGATTGCGGACGCCGGGCTCTACTCTGTCGTGGTGACGAACAGCGGCGGCTCGGTCACGAGCGCGGCGGCGGAACTTACGGTGGCGACGGCGACGCACGCGGTCGTGGGGAGTGGTTACATCGCGGGTGGGACGGTGACGCTCACCCAGACGGCGACGTTTACCGGCACACCGGCGCGGATTGCGTGGCAGCTTTTACTACCGACGGGCTGGACAGTGGCGAGCGGCACGGCGACAGGAACTTTGGTGGCGCCGGCAGCGGGGACGGCGTCCTTGGCGGAATGGGTGTGGACGACGGTGCCGGCGAGTCCGGTGACGTTTAGCTGCACGCTGAACGTGCCGGCCGCGGCGAGTGGTGTGGTGTCGCTGAGTGCGATCCTCGTCGGGAAACGGGCGGATGATTCGACGTTTCAAGTGTTGGCGGCGCCCGAGCCGCTCGTGGTGACGGCGGCGTCGCCGTGGCACAGTGCGGATTCGGACCGGGATGGGCGGATCGGATTGTTCGAACTCACGCGCGTGATCGAGCTCTACAATGCGCGGAACGGCACCGTGCGCACGGGGGCGTATCACGTGCAGGCGGGGACGGAGGATGGGTTTGCGGTGGGGCCGTGAGGCGGGCGGCAGGTGACCGGTAGCTGCGAGCGTGAGCGAGTGGGCGAGGCCCGTGAAGTCCACTCGCTCACGCTCGCGGCTACGCGGAGAGGAGCGTTACTCCGGCCCGACCATCATGTAGCCGGCGGAGCGGACGGTGCGGATGTAGCGGGGCTCTTTAGCG
The DNA here is from genome assembly GCA_041689555.1 of Opitutaceae bacterium. Taxonomy (GTDB): domain Bacteria; phylum Verrucomicrobiota; class Verrucomicrobiia; order Opitutales; family Opitutaceae; genus Tous-C4FEB. Next base: position 4,938 of record JBDNFZ010000202.1, read on the forward strand.
TCGTCGTGGAGTTTTTTCCGGAGGGAGGAAATGTGCACGTCGATGGAGCGGTCGAAGACGTCGTAGTTGCGGTCGCGGGCTTCATCGAGGAGGGACTCGCGGGATTTGATGCGGCCCTTGGCTTTCGCGAGGCTGGCGAGGAGGTCGAACTCGACGGAAGTAAGGACGAGCGGCTCGGTGCCGAGGACGGCGGAGCGGGCGTCGAGGTTGAGGCGGAGTTCGCCGACGACGAGTTCCTTGGAGGGCGCGGAGGCGTCGGCGGAGACGGTGGCGTTGAGCGCGCTGCGGCGGAGGACGGCGCGGAGGCGGGCGAGGAGTTCGCGCGTGGAAAATGTTTTCGGGAGGTAGTCGTCGGCACCGACTTCGAGGCCGACGATGCGGTCGGTTTCGTCGCCGCGCGCGGTGAGCATGAGGACGGGGACGGCGGATTTTTGGCGGATGCGTTTGAGGACTTCGAAGCCGTCCATGCCCGGGAGCATGACATCGAGGATGAGGGCGTGCCACGGGGCATCGGCGGCGGTGGCGCGTTCGACGCCTTCGGGGCCGGTGTGGACGGCGGTGACGTCGAAGCCGAGTGGCTTGAGGTAGGAGGAGACGAGGCGACAGAGTTTTTTGTCGTCGTCGATCATCAGCAGGCGCGTGCGGCCGGAATCGGAGGCGTCGGCGGTCATGGGTGGCGCGGAGGTATGGGGGGCGGGGTGGGGCGGCGCAACTCTGCGGTGGGCGAAGGCGCCGCGGGCGGCGTTAACAGGAGCTTAACAATTGGGGCGGGGGGCGCACACACGGAGTTAACGACGGCGAACTAGGCTGGGGTTATGCGCTGGGTGATTATTTTTCTGTTGGGGCTCGGGTCGCGGTTGCTCGCGGCGGAGCTGACGCTGGCCGTGGAGCTGCGTTGGAACGGCGCGGCGCTGGCGGTGCCGAGTGAGGTGAAGACGACGGCGAAGGGGCAGGCGGTAAACGTGACGCGGGTGGCACTGTTGGTGTCGGAGGTTGTGCTCGTGCGCGCGGACGGAGGCGTCGTGCAGTTGCCTGGGCAGTTTGGGTTTTTGGATGCGGAGAGCGGGCGGCTCGCGGTGGCGCTGACGAGTGTGCCGGAGGGCAACTACGCGGGGCTGGAGTTTTCCGTGGGCGTGCCGCCGGAGATGAACCACGCGGATCCGAGCCGGTGGGCGGCGGGCCATGCGCTCAATCCGCTGGTGAACGGGCTGCACTGGGGCTGGCAGGGCGGGTATGTATTTCTCGCGCTCGAGGGGAAGTGGCGGGCGGAGCGGGCGAAGGCGGGCGCGAACGAAGACGGCGCGGGGGGAGAGCGGGGATTTTCCTATCACGTGGCGACGGATGCGCGAAAGATGGCGGTGCGGTTTGCGGCGAATTTTTCGGTGGAAGGCGCGACGACGGTGAAGCTGGCGCTGGAGGTCGCGCGGGTGCTGCGCGATGTGACGATCCGGGTGGACGATGGGAGCGAGTCCACGCATTCGGCGGAGGGCGATGCGTTGGCGGGGCAGTTGGCGACGGCGGTGGAGCGGGCGTGGTTTTGGTTGGAGGCGGGGAAGGTGGTGGGAGCAGACGAGGTGACGAGGCCGGGCGCGAAGGCGCGTGGGACGGAACCACTCACTGGCGCTCGCAGCTACGGAGGGACGGAGGCGGGGCGTAAAGCCCCTCCCACAAAAGGCACGACGCCGGTGGCGTTTGTGGTGCCGGCGGGGTTTCCGCAGGTGGCGTTACCTGAAGATAACGGGCTCACGAGCGAGGGCGTGGCGTTGGGGGAGAGATTATTTTTCGACGTGCGGCTCTCGGGCAATGGGACGCAGTCGTGCGCCAGCTGTCATGCGCCGGAGCGGGCGTTGAGCGATGGCGTGGCGTTGAGTCGCGGGGCGGAGGGCGCGATGGGCGTGAGGAATTCGATGCCGCTGTTCAATTTGGCGTGGGCGCCGAATTTTGCGTGGGACGGGAGCAAGGCGCGCGTGCGCGATCAGGCACTGGCGGCGATGGTGAATCCGATCGAGATGCACGGTGAGCCGGCGAAGGTGGTCGCGGAGTTGACGAGGGATGCGGCGATGGGCGATGCGTTTGCGGCGGCGTTTGGGTCGCGGGAAATCACGGCGGAGCGGGTGGGGCTGGCGCTCGAGCAATACCTGCTGACACTCGTGGCGGCGGACTCGAAGTTTGATCGGGCGATGCGCGGAGCGGCGCAGATGACGGAGCAGGAGAAGGAGGGTTTTGCGTTGTTTGTGACGGAGTATGATCCGGTGCGCGGAAAGCGCGGGGCGGATTGTTTTCACTGTCACGGTGGGGTGCTGTTTTCCGATCAGGATTTTAAGAGCAACGGGCTCGATCTCGTGAGCGCGGATACAGGGCGCGCACTCGTGACGGGCAAGACGAGCGACGCGGGGAAGTTTAAGACGCCGTCGCTGCGGAACGTGGCGGTGACGGGGCCGTATATGCACGACGGGCGGTTCGCGACGCTCGAGGAGGTCGTGGCGCACTATGACCACGGCGTGAAACGCGCGGCGACGCTCGATGCGAATCTCGCGAAGCATCCGGACGCTGGGCTCGGGCTGACGGGTGCGGAGCAGGCGGCGCTGGTGGCGTTTCTGCGGACGTTGACGGAGGAGAAATTGCGGGTGCCGGGGATGTGATACCAATCGCAGGTGAGCGAGACGGCACGGCGACAAGCGCCGGCCCTACAGTCCAGAAATCACAGGGCGTTGGTATGAGCGGCGGGGAGGCGACGGGCCAGGGCGACGCGAGGTGGCAACCGACGGGGCGGAACCTTAGCGGACGGGACGCCCGTGCCACGCAAGACGGAATCAGGGGGCGTCGCTGAGGCGGGCGCCGATGGGGGCGAGTTCGTCGAGGCGATCGGCGGGCTGGCGGGCGGCCCAGTTGATGCCGCGGAAGGCGAGCAGGCGGAAAATGGGGTCGTCGAAGGTCCAGTTGTAGTGGCCGGGCAACGCGACGAACACGCGGCCGGCGCCGACGGTGCGCGTCCAGAGTTGCGGGCGCAGGGCGCCGTCTTCTTCAGCGCTGGCGAGGAGTTGGACATCGGCGGGATCGCCGACGAGGGCCCAGTAGGTCTCGTCGATGAATTTGGCGCGCGTGAAGTTCGCGGGGGCGAAACCGCGGGCGAGCGGGTGATCGTGGAACACGAGATCGACGGGGCCGTGGCGGTATTTGGTGGTCTTGGAATTGCTCGCGATGCCGAGGCGGCGCGCGAAATCGGGGGCGGCGAGACGGGCTTCGACGGCCCAGTGGAAATACGCGGCGCCGCTACCGCGGGCGAGGTAGGCGTCGAGCTCGCGACCGCGTTCGTCGTTCCAGCCGGGGTTGTTGTTGAAGAAGCAAATTACGTCGGCGCGCGCGAACTGTTCGGCGCTCGGCCAGATGTGTGCGGTGTCCACGAATACGCCGTCCGCGAGGGCGAGGAGTTTGCTCCAGCGGGCGCGCCACAGCGGGTAATCGTGTTCGCCTTTGCCGTGGTCCTTGGGGCCGTCGACGAGGAGGACGTGAAAGGGTTTCGCGGGCCCGGGTGCAGCGGGGGCGGGGGCGGCGAGATTTTTCAGGACGGTGTCGAACTCGGCGCGGGCGCGGGGCGGAGGCGGGAGGGTCTTGCCCTCGATGGGGGCGGGCTCGAGCGGTGACGTGAGGAGGAACGTCATGAGGTCGCGGACTTGCGTGGCGTCGAGCGAGGCGAGGAGGCCTTCGGGCATCAGGGAACGAAGGGCGGCGCGCGTGGTGCGGACGCTGGTGCGCGGGACGGTGCGGATTTGGCCGGCGGCGTCCGCGATGCGGAGTTCGGTGGCGGATTCGCCGACGATGCTGCCGGTGAGCGGGGCGGCGCCGTCGGTGAGTTCGACGGTGAAGGCGGGGTAATCGGGGTTGATCGCGGAGCTGGGCTCGAGGATGTCGCGGAGGGTGCTGGCGTAGTCGCTTTGCACGAGGTGGGAGAGATCGGGGCCGATGTGCTGGCCTTCGCCGCGCACGCGGTGGCAGCGGGCGCAGGCGACCTGTTCGCTGTGAAAGAGGCGGCGGCCGCGGAGCCAGTTGCCACCGGCGATTTCCGGAATGGTGCGCGCGGCGGTGGGCGCGGGCGGGGTGGTGTCGGGCGCGGCCCAGGGGAGTTTGAAACGATGGAGCGGGAGCGGGCGCGGCAGGTCGGGCTGCGCGGGGCGCGTCCAGGTGGCGGCGGTGTCGGTGGGCGCGCCGGGGCCGGTGGCGAGCAGGGCCGTGACGGCGGTCCACGCATCGGGGCGCATCGCGCCGAAGGTGGTCGCGAGCGGGCGGAGCGTGAGCGGGGCGGCGCCGGGGAGACGTGCGGTGAGCGCTTCGCGCGCGGGCTCGTAGTCGAGCTTGGCCCCGGGTTGCACGGCGGGCTGGAGGAGGGAGTTGACGTCGAGCTGGGTGCGGAGCGTGAGGCGGCCGGGAGCGGCGACGAGCGACCAGAGGCGCTCGTGGTCGGCGCTGCCGGCGGTGAACGCGCGCGCGACGGCGAGGTCGGGGTGCGGGAGCCAGCCGGTCCACGATTCGCCGCCGGCGGTGGCGGACCATGAGGCGGCGACGCCGTGATTCTGGACCTGGAGCTCGATGTCGTCGTAGGTGCCGGGCTTGGCGGGTGTGGCGGAGGCCGGGGCGGAAGCGGTGACGTTGGGAATGCGCACGGCGTAGCTCAACTCGGCGGTGCGCGGGGCGGTGCGGAGGACGAGGGTGCGGTGGTCGGGGGTGAGACCGCCGGACTGCACGGCGACCCCGAAGCGCGGGGCGGTGAGCTGGTCCTTGACGACCTGATACGGCGGACGCATGGCCTCGAAGCGGTCGCCGGGCAAGACGAATTTTCCGGCGGTGACGGCGCTGCGTTTCGCGAAGTCGCGGAGGGCGGCGGGGTCGAGCGGGCGGTCGAAGGCGATACGGATTTCGGCGGGGCCCGCGCTCCACGCGGCGATGGGCTGGGGCGTGGCGGGATCGGTGTAGCGAATGAGAAAGAGTTTTCCGGGGCCGTTGGGACCGGTGCCCCAATCGGGTTTGCCGGTGTGGCAGGCGACGAGCAGATCGCCGCGCGGCGTGACGCAGGCATCGACGGCGAGGAAGTTGAGGCAGGCGACGAGGTGGTTTTGCGCGATGTAGCCGGCGGCGGTTTTGACGAGTCGGGTGCGGTAGATTTTTCCGCGCGACGCGCCGGTCACGAGCGCGTCGCCGGCCCAGGAGGCGGGGCCGAAGACGGGGCCGCCGTTGACGGACTCGTTGAAATTCAAGCCGCAGGCGCTCTGGTGCTGCGGGCCGTAGTCGAAGGTGCCCGGCTCGTCGAAGACATCGGGCAGATGCACGGGATGGCGCGGCGGGAAGCCGTAGTGGCGGCCGCGCTGGAGGTGGAGGAGTTCGTCGAAGGGATTGCCGTTGGGCATCCACGTGGCGCCTTCTTGGTCGGAGCCGAAGAGGTCGCCGTGGCGGTTGAAGGCGAGGGCGACGGGGAAGCGCGTGCCGGTGCAGAAGGTTTCGCGGCGGGAAAAATCGGCGGAAATTTTTTGGACAGTCGAGCGTTCGGAGGTGAGACGGAACCGGGACCGGCCCTGGGCATCGGGGAGGTAGGCTTGGTTGTAGGCCTCGACGCCGAGGGCGAAGTAGATGTTGCCGTCGCGATCGATGGCGCAGCCGACGGCGTCGACGTTTTGCGGAATTTCCTTCCAACCGGAGGCGACGACGATCTCTTCGTCGGCGAGGTCGTCGCCGTTTTTATCGACGATGAGCGAGAGCTTGCCCTTCGAGGGGACGAAGACGCCCTCGCCGCGGGCGTAGCCGGGCGGAGTGAGGGCGAGCCCGATGGGGCCACGGAGCGCGCCGGAGCCGTCCCAGAAAAGTTTGGCGCGGTCGGGGGCGCCGTCGCCGTCGGTGTCGGAGAGGAGCCAGATTTTTCCGTTGTAGCCGACGGCGTAGCACTGGCCGTCGGCGCGGTATTTGATCGAGGTGAGGTTGGTGAGATCGAGCGGGAGTTCGCGCGCGGTGAAACCGGGGAGGAGCATCTGGACGGCGGGCGCGTCGGCGACGACAAAGGCGGGGCGGACGGGCGGGGCTGCGGGGTTTTTTTTCGCGGCGGACGGAGGGGCGGCGGGCGCGGCGGTGGCGGGCGCTGAGGGCGCTTGGGCAAAGGAGAAGGTGCCGGCGAGCAAGGCGGCGGCCACGGGCAGAAGGAGGGGTAACTTCATGCGGGCAATGCAGCGTCGCGCGGGGCGCAGGACGAGACCGAAAAACTATTCCTCGCCGTCCCAGTAGTCGGCGGCGTTCATGCGGAAGAAATCCCGGGTGGTGCTGTGGCCCCACTTTTTGGAGTCGGGGTAGTGCCAAATATCGGTGGTCGGATTGTCGGCGACGAGCGAGTAGAGGAGTTCGTCGGGGCCGGTGTTGGTGAACTGGTGGGCTTCGCCGGGCGGCTGGAGCACGATGTCACCGGGGCCGAAGACCTGCGTGCCGGCGGGCGTGCGCACGGTCGCGGTGCCGGAGCGAAAGAGGAACAGTTCCCATTGCGACGAGTGGCAGTGGTAGGGGCAGCCGCATTGGCCGGGGGCGAGTTTGCCGACTTCGAGATCGAAGGGATGGCCGCCGACTCCGGTGGGGGTGTTGGGCTTCGCGCCGAGCGCGAGGGAGACTTCGCGGTAAGCGGAGCGGAATTTTTTCCCGGGAGACTCCCAGTTTTCCAGCGGGACAGCGTCGAGGTGGATCAGACGCGAGGCGAACGGTGCGACGGGCGTGGCGGAGGGAGGTGGGGCAGGGGAGAAAGCGGTGGCGCCCGGGACAGGATTATCTTCGCCGTCGAAGTAGTCGGTCTCGGTGATGCGGAAAAGTTTTCCCGGCGGACAGAGAGGCCACTTGTCGGAATCGGGATAGAAAGAGCTGTCGAGCTGGGGATTGTCCGTGATGATGAGGACTTCGAGGTCGGTGGGGCCGGCGCCGGTGAGCTGGTGCGGTGTGCCGGGCGGGTGGAAAAACACGTCGCCGGATTTCACGGGAGTTTCGCCGTCGGGGGTGCGGACCCGACCGTGGCCGGCGCGGGCGACAAAGAGTTCCCACTGGGCGAGGTGGAGGTGGTAGGGGCAGACGGACGCGCCGGACGGGATGCGGCGGATCTGCACGTCGAACGGATGCCCGCCGCGGGAGAGCCCGGCGTTGCGCGGGCAACCGAGGGCAACGGAAATATTTTGGGCAAACGAATGAAACTTCCCGGAAGGCGAGCGCTGCTCCTGCCAAGGGACTTGGTCGAGGTGGATGCGGGGCATGGCGAAGAGGCCGGAAACCGAGCGGCCTACGGCCTCAACGCCACGTTTTCCGCCACGCGACGAACTCGGCCGGGCGCACGCGGAAACGCGCGAAGTTGCCCTCGTGCAAGCTCGAGAGCTCGGTCTCGGCTAGCGTGGCGAAGCGCGCGCGGTCGGGCACGGCCGGCAGCGCCTCGGCGCGGATGCGCACGAAGGCTGACGCTGCGGGCTTGTCCAGCCTGCGGCGCATGACCTCGCCCACGAGGTCGATGAGCAGCTGCCGATGGCGCAGCCGAAACGGATCAGGCTCGCCCAGCACCTGCCGCACGGCGGCGTAGCGCGCGCACGAACGCTCGTAGCCCCACACGAAAACATCGCGCAGGTAATCGACGCGGTTCAGCTCATAGACCCCGAGGATGCCCTGCACGTAATCCTCCTGCGGCACATCCACGAACGACAGCGGGCTGAGGTTGTGCCGCACGAGCGGGATGTTGGCCGCGAGCCGGGAGACGCGCTTGTTCACATCCTCGAACGGCTGGAGATACGGCAGATGCACCATCGCGAAGAACGCCTGTTCGAACGCATCCTCGATCGACGAAGCCGTCGCGAGAATCTGCTCGAAGTTGTCCTCGATGAGCGGCGGCGACTCCAGCGGCATAAACACCGTGCCGGTGATCGCGACGCGCACCGTGCGCAGCCGACCGCAGGCCGCCGGGTCGGGCAGCAGGTTGTCGGCGAGCGCCGCGTGCAGGTTGCAAACCGTGTAGCGGTTGAACCCGATGGCCTCGGCCTCGTCGGCGAGGAGCCCGATGGCGGCCTTGTGGTTGAGGATCATCTGCGCCTCCTCGGCCTTTTTGCCGACGGCGGACTCGCCCAACTCCAGCAACCGCTGCGTCTCCAGCAGGGAATAGGTGTTGCCCTCGAGCCGGCTGGAATTCCAAGCCAGATCGATGAGCAACCGGTCCATCACCTTCCGGAAATACGTGCCCGCCGGGAGCGCCGCGTCGCCGGCCGTCTGGCCCAGCGCCGCGAGCTTGCGACGCAGCGCCGGCGACAGGTAGGCGGAGACGTTGGGCCGATAGTCCTCGAGAAACGAAGACTGATAACCCACGGGACGCCGCGCCGACAACGGGCGCGTGACGCTGCGCTTGATTTCGAGAGCGGCCTCCGAGAGTGAAATTTGATCGCGACCGGAAGCGTTGAAAATCGCGGGCGGCTCCGCCAACGCGATCGCGAATGGCTCCGGTGACGTGAGCGCGCTTGTTGCTTGGTAGCGCCGTCCGCCGCGAGCGCTGAGCGCGGTGAGCCGGCCCTCCGCAACGAGCAAGGCCAACCGGCGCTGCAACGTGCGGCGCGGCAGCGCCACGGTGGCCCGCGCGGTGATCTCTTCCAGCCCGACCGGCCGCGCGAAGCCCGCCACGGCAGCGAGCACCGTGGTCAGTTCATCGTCTGGAATCAGCTTAGGCATGGCGCAAACGTGGCGCAAATTATCGCAATGCGCCATATAATTTTACGTTATATGGTGCAAAATTCAGATATTGCGCCAAATAAATCATTTTTAGTGGCGCAAAAGACAATTGGTCTATCTAGGTATGCACTTGATTCCCCTAGCGGTCGAAAGCAGCGTGGCAGCGTATGGCCGACTACCCTCAAACAGTGATGG
>JBDNFZ010000203.1:0-1998 GCA_041689555.1 Opitutaceae bacterium
GGTCGGGGTCAGCCATGCGCCCAGCGGAACACACCCCGGGCTCACGCGCCAGAAAAATCGCTCATCCTCTTGCCTCTCAAACGGCGCTCGCGATGAATGTCACCGCCCTGCCATCAGGCGTCGGCGCGCTGCAATGCGGTCTGCCGATCGGCGATTTTGACGGAGAGGTCGACGCAAAGGTCGACGAGCTGACGGAAGCGTTTGAAGTTGGTGACGAGGGTTTTGATGTGCGCGAGTTCCGCCGCGCGGACATGGCGGGAGCGGCTGCGCATGTTGTGGGTATAGCTGAGCTGCCAGAAGGCGCCGGCCTGCGTTGCCGGGTCGCGGTATTGTTGGCTGAGGGAGCCCGGGCGCATCGGTCCGAGTTTGGCGATTTTGACTTTGGCCGCGGCTAATTGCGCGTGCCAGTTGGCGAGCTGTTTATCGTCCATCGAAGGCGAAGTTGCGGCTGCACGGCCTGCGAGTCGAGGTCGCGCATCAACCAGCCAGTTTTTTCCGTCGCAGGCCGATTGGCGCTTTAATTATTAGCATGTGTATGCTAACACATGGCCAGATTCATTCCTGCTCTATGTTTCTCTGGTTACATTGGTGGTCGTTGGTGTCGCAACTGCGTCCGGCGTGTTCTCGCCGACGCACTTTTTACTGGCTCATCATCGTCCTCGCTGCCCTGTGCACCCGCCAGGATCTGGCCGGTGTCACCAGCTTCGTGCGGGCCTTGGGGCTAAAATCACGCTGCTACGGCTGCCTGCTGGATTTCTTCCACAGTTCGGCGCTGTGTCCCGATCACCTCGCACGGGTGTGGACCCGCCTGATCCTGAAGGTCCATCCCGGCATCGAGCGGTGCAACGGACGGATCGTCGTCCTCGCCGACGGCCTGAAGAAGGGTAAGGCCGGACGAAAGATGCCCGCGGTCAAACTCCTCCATCAATCGGGCGCGGCCAACACCAAGCCCGATTTCATCATGGGCCATTCTTGCCAGGCCCTCACCTTCCTCGGCAGGGTCGGGCAGTTCTATCACGCCATTCCCCTATGCGCGCGGATTCACGAGGGGCTCGTTTTCAGCAACCGCGACCGGCGCACGCTCCTCGACAAGCTCCTGCTGCTGTTGGCTGAGCTGAAGCTGCCCGAGCCGGTGCTCTTGATCGCCGACGCGTATTATGCCAGCGGCAAAATCATCCGGGGGCTCTTCGCCACGGGCGGTCAGCTCATTTCCCGCGTCCGCAAAAACGCTTGCGCCTTCGAGCGGGCGCCGGCGCCCGGTCGCCGCGTGCGCGGACGTCCGCTGGTTTACGGTCGGAAGGTTCGCCTGCGTGAGCTCTTCGATGCGGTCCTCCAGACGATGCCCAGTCCCGCTTACGGCGAGACCAACGTCACCTTGCAGTGGACCTCCCGCGATCTGCTCTGGCGACCGGCCCGCTGCGTGGTTCGTTTTGTCGCCGTCATCCATCCGACCCGCGGCCGCTTGATCCTCATGTCCACCGACCTGTCGCTCTCCGCTTCCCAGATTATCCGGCTCTACTCCCTTCGCTTCAAAATCGAGGTCTCCTTCAAGCACGCTCTCCACACCGTCGGCGTCTGGGCCTATCACTTCTGGATGATGGATATGAAGCCCATCCGCCGCGGCTCCGGCGATCAATTCCTTCATCGCCAGTCCGAACTCTACAGAGTCGCCGTTCGCCGAAAGCTCGCCGCCTATCACCGCCACATTCAAATCGGCCTCGTTGCCCAAGGCCTCCTGCAATGCCTCGCCGCGACTGCCCCCAAGCTCGTCTGGAGCCACTTCTCCTCGTGGCTTCGCACCAGACGTTCCCCGGGGTGCCCATCCGAGTTCGTCGTCGCCACCGCCCTCCGTCATCACCTCCCCGATTTTCTCGCGGCTTGCCCCGCCGACTCCACCTGGAAGAAATTCCTCCGCTCCCGCCTCGATCTCGACCAAATGCAGGGCGCCCGCCTCGCCGCCTGACTCATCCGCCATTCACGAACCCGGCACTCTCAACC
>JBDNFZ010000204.1:0-14931 GCA_041689555.1 Opitutaceae bacterium
CCCGGGCTTGGAGGGCCCCGGGGTGGAGGCGATGGCAACTGCTCCCGAATAAACTGCGCGACGAAACGGGTGGCAAAAACTTTGTTGCTATACGTAAAGCAAACAGGGAAACCGTTTGGAATGAGCATGCGGCGAATCGCGGAGGAAGCGGGTGTATCGTTGATGGCGGTCTCGCTGGCGTTGCGCCACAGCGCGCGGATTTCGGCGGCGACACGGGAGCGAATCCATGCCATCGCGAAGGCCCGCGGGTATGTGCCCAACCCAAGGCTCGGCGCGTTGATGAACGAAGTGCGGCGGTCGAGGGTTTCAGGAGCGCAGGCGGCGCTGGGTCTGGTCTCGCTCTATCCCGAAGCGGAACCGGCGGAGCGGATCCCGCATCTCGGGCTGATCGCGCGCGGCGCGCAGGCGCGGGCGCGGGAGCTCGGGTATCGGCTGGAGAAGTTCTGGCTGCGGGCGCCGGGGATGACGCCGCGCCGGCTGCGGGGAGTGCTGGAGGCGCGGGGCATCTCGGGGCTCCTGTGCCTGGGCAGTCTCCTGCTGGGAGAGGAGTTTCCCCGGGAGCTGGAGCGGTTTTCGCTGGTGACGATGGGGCTCTCGATCGCGACGCACCTGCATCGCGTGGCCAATCACCACCAGCACGACGCGATGCTGCTGCACAGCCGGCTGGCGGCGCGCGGCTACCGGCGGCCCGGGCTGCTGATCAAACCCGATTGGGAAGTGCGAACCGGATATTGTTTCTCGGCGACGTGCCTGTTGTTTCAGGAGCGCACCGACGGACGCATGACGGTGCCCGTGATCCGGAGCGACGAGTTCGACGCGGCGGCGATCAACGCATGGTTGGACGAGTTTCGTCCCGACGTGATTATCCTCAACCAGCCCGTGCTGTTTTACGCCCAGCTGGAAACCTTGCTTCGGGCGCGGCGGATGAAGGTGCCCCGCGACATCGGGGTGGCCTTCAGCGGCTCGCAGTTGGTGAAGGAGTTTTATGCCGGCGTCGGCCAGGACCACGAGCTGATCGGGCGCTGCGGCATCGACATGCTGGCCGGACGAATCCAGCAGCGCGACCTCGGCTTCCCGTTGAAGCCGAAGATAGAGTTCGTCGAAGGCATGTGGATCGAGGGGGAATCGATCCGGTCGGCCTCGCATCGGGTCACGCCGGTGTGGATGCCGGGCTGACGGCCGCTTATTCCTTATCGCGTTCTAGATGGGACAAAGAGTCCGCGAGGTAGGAGCCTGCTTGCAGGCGATTCGCCATGGGTCCAGTCGGCGCGGGTGAAATCGCCTGCAAGCAGGATCCTACAAAAAGCCTTTGTTCGGCTCATCGTGGAAGCGAATTGGAATCAGGACGGCAGCGACACCAAGCCGAGGCCACGACCGAGGGCAAGGCACTCGGTGGCGGAGGCGACGGCATCCGAGCACGTGGGACTGCGCAACGAGGCGGCGGCGGCGCATACGCCGAGTTCCAGCGCGCGGGCCATCGGCCAGGCCTCGTGTAAGCCGAGGAGAATGCCTGAGGCGAGCGCGTCGCCGGCGCCGGCGGTGCCCGCGATGGCGGCGGGGGGCATCCGCACGGCAGGTTGCCAGACGATTTCGCCGGTGGCGGAGCAGGCGCAGACGCCCTCGGGGAAATGCACGACGGCCCAGGTGCGGACGCCGAGGGCGAGGAGGGCGCGGGCGGCTTCTTCGACGGCGCGGCAGTCGAGTGTGGCTCCACGGCCTAGGGTGAGGCCGGTGAGTTGCTCGGCCTCGTAGTCGTTGGCGAAGAGGACATCGACCTCAGGAAGGACCGGCGCGACGTGGGACCGGAAGCGCGTGCCGGCCTCGCTCACGCAATCGGCCGAGGTGATGAGTCCGGCGGCGCGGGCGCGGGCGAGCACGGTGGCGGCGGCGGGGCGGCCGTCGGGGCCCGGGCCATCAAGTGTATCGAGCAGGAGGAGGTAACCGAGATGGAAGTGGCGGGCGCGGGTGGCGGACAAATCGAAATGCTCCGGACCGAGGCGGGCGTTGGCCCCGCGTTGGTGGAAGAAGGTGCGGCGGCCGGTAGCGGCGACGGTCATCACATCGGTGTAGCTGGTGGCGGCGTCGCGCGTGGCGCGCAACTGCGTGGTGGCGATGCGGTGGGCGGCGCAGTCGGCGAGGATCGCGCGACCGTCGGCGTCGTCACCGACGAGGCCGACGGCCTCGAGCGGAAACGCGGCGCCAAGGCGGGAGAGGTTTTTGAGGAGGTTGTAGGCGGAGCCGCCGTTGCCGTCGGATTGGGAGAGGATGGAAACGAGCGCGTCTTGGGGCGGCCACGACTCGATGAGTTTGACGTGATCGACGATCCAATTGCCGCCGGAGATGATGCCGTTGCGATGCATAGGGGAGGGTGGGAGGAAGCAGGCGGGAGGCGTGAGGTTAGGCGAGGGCGACGACGCGCTGGTCGCGGTGGGATTCGAGGGCGGCGGCCCAGATTTCGTGGTGGGCGACGGCTTCGTCGGGGGTGGCGCAGCCGAAGCGCTCGCCGAGGAGGCCGGCGCGCTCGGCGAGGTAGGCGGCCCACATCTGCTGAAGGATGTCGGGGAAGCCGGGCTCGAAGATGCCGCCGGTGATGGTCTTGAACGGCGTGGCGAAACCGAGGTCGGTGCGGGCCCAGGACTGTTCTTTGTCGCGGGAGAAAACGCAGAGGGTCTTCGGTTCCTTCGTGGAGTAGCGGACGCCGCGGTCGGTGCCGAGGATCTCGATTTCCCAGGTGTTGGTCTCGGTGGGGGCCATGCGTTTCATCTCGAGGGTGAGCGGGACGGACTGGCCTTCGAAGGTCGTGGTGGCGTGGACGACGGCGTTGTCCCACGTGTCGCAGGGGGCGGTGCCGCCGCGGCCATCGGGCCGCTCGTGGTAGATTTTTTGGAGAGAAGCGAAGAGACGCGTGGGTTTCCAGCCGAGGCGGAGGGGGACGTGGGCGACGTGGAGGCCGAGATCGTTCATGACGCCGGCCTCGCCGCAGAATTTATTCTGGCGCTTCCAGTTGATCGGTTTGGTGGGGTCGAGGTCGCTGGAGTGGAGGAAGCTGTTGCGGAGGGAGAGGATTTTTCCGAGCGAGCCGGAGCGGGCGACTTGGATGGCGCGTTGCGCTCCGGGGAGAAACGGAAACTCGGAGGAGACGCGGACGAAGCGGCCGAGCCGGGCGCCCTCGTCGCGGACGCGGCGGGCGGCGGCGAGGTCGATGCCGAAAGGTTTCTCGGCGAAGAGGTCTTTGCCCGCGCGGAGGACGTCGAGGTAAAGCGCCTCGTGGAGGTGGTGGGGCACGGCGACGTAGACGACGTCGATGTCGGGGCGCGCGAGGAGGACGCGGTGGTCGGTGTCGAAGTGGCGGACGGTGGGGACTTGGCGAAACCAATCGAGAGCGGAGGCGTTGACGTCGCAGACGGCGACGAGTTCGGGACGCACGGGACAGTCGAGCAGGGCGAACCAGCGGCCGAAGGCGCTGGCAACCTCGCGGCCCATGAGGCCGGCGCCGATGACGGCGACGCGAACGCGGGTGGTGGAGGCCGGAGAAGCGGGGGAGGCGGTGGACACGGGAAGACGGGGTGAAAGGATTGCGGCGGTTTTAGGCGAGGAATTTCATCGCCTGCGCGGGGGTGGCGCCGTCGTGGAGGATGGCCATGAGGGCGCGGGTCATCGCGGCGGGCTTCGGGTGCTGGATGATGTTGCGACCATAGACGATGCCGGCGGCGCCTTGGGCGAGGAGGGCGGCGGTGCGGGCGAGGATCTCGGCCTCGGGGGCCTTGCTGCCGCCGCGCACGAGGACGGGGATGCCGCCGGCGGTCTCGACGACTTTGTGGTAAATGGAAACGTCGTCGGTGGGGTCGGCCTTGATGATGTCGGCGCCGAGTTCGACGGCCTGGCGGACGAGCGGGATGATTTTGTGCGGGTCGCCGTCGACCATGTAGCCGCCGGCCTTGGCGTTGGGTTGGAAAACGAGCGGCTCGATCATGAGGGGCATCCCATAATGGTCGCACTGGGGTTTGAGGCGGAGGATGTTTTGCACGCACTGGTCGGCGACCTCGGGCTGGTCGGGGATGCGGAAGAGGTTCACGACGACGCAGGCGGCGTCGAGGCGCACGGCCTGGAGGACCGCGTCCTCGATGATGCGGGAGAACAAGGCGCGGGGGAGCTGGGTGCCGTAGACGTTGGCGACATCGGTGCGGAGGACGAGGGCGGGCTTCCCGCGCACGGGGAGTTTCTGGAGATGCGGGGCTTGGCCGAGAGTGAGTTGGATGGCGTCGGGTGCGGCGGCGACAAGGGTGGCGATGGCGGCGGGGAGGTTCTCGATGCCGGCGAGAAAGGAAGGCTCGTTGAAGAAGCCGTGGTCGAGGGCGACGTCGAAGCAGCGACCGGTTTCGGGATTGAAGAGGCGGTGGAGGCGGGCGGTTTTCATAGTGAGTCGTGGGAGAAAGTGTCACGTATTACGTGACACTCGGTTTGAGGAGGTCAGTGCGACCAATGGAGAAAATGAATGGAGGAAATTGAGAAAATCGGCGCGAGTGGGAGAAAATCGGCGTAATTAAAAGTGTCACGTATTACGTGACACTTGGTTTCAGGGGGTGGCGCGGTGGAGGGTGACGCCGAGGGCGGTGAGACGGGCGAGTTCGGGGCGGGTGGGGCGGTAGTCGGTCACCCAGTCGTCAAAGTCGGCCCAGGGCGCGAAGCCGATCGAGGCGGGATCGTCCCACTTGGCGGCGTCGGCAAGGAGGACGGCGCGGCTGGCGCGGGCGAGGGCGGCCTTCTTGACGGCGGCTTCCGAGAGTTCGGTGGTGCTGGCGCCGTCGGCGAAGTCGAGGCCGGAGGCGCCGAGAAGGGCGAAGTCGAAGCGGACGTGGTGGAGCCAGTCCATCGCAAGCCCGCCGACAAGCGCGCGGCTGAGGGCGCGAACCTCGCCGCCGATCGCGACGAGTTGTGCGCCGCCGGGGACGGCGGCCTCGAGGAGCGGGAGCGAGTTGGTGAAAATGGTGAGGTCGGGCCGGACAAGGAGCAGGCGGCCGGCGGCGAGGGTGGTGGTGCCCGCGTCGACAAAGACCGTGGCGCCGTCGGGGACGAGGGCGGCGGCGAGGGCGGCGATGGCCTGCTTGGCGGCGGGCGCGGTGCGGCCCTTGCGGGCGAAGGCGGGCTCCCCGGCGGCGGCCTCGGGATGGAGCACGCCGCCGTGGGCGCGGACGATCTGGCCGGACTGGGCGAGTAAGGTGAGATCGCGGCGGAGGGTGGCGTCGGAGACGCCGAGGCGCCGACGGAGCGCGGCGACCGAAATACGGCGATGGCGCGCGACGGCGGCGAGGATCTGCTGGTGGCGTTCGTGAGCGAACATGACGAAATAAAACCAAACGCTCATAAGCGATCAGAGGGGTGTCAAGGGCCGGGGCTGGATAAAAAATCGGCGGCGGGCGCTTCCGGGGTTGCGGCGGCGGCGGGTTTTACCACGGTGCGTCCATCGCCCGCATGAAAAGCCCCGCCGCCCCGTCCCGCCGCGCCGCGTCCGCACCGTCGCGGTCCGATCCCTTCCTCGCCTCGCTTTACGAGCGACTGCACGACACGCCGATGCAGCGAAAACTGCGGGCGCTGCGGCCGTGGCCCAACGGTGTGGTCTTCATCCAAAGGCCCGGGATGACGCACGAGGATATCCGCGGGCACTTCCGGTTGATGAAGCAACTGGGGTTCACCTGCCTGAAGCAGTGCGAGCTGCGGGCGGGCGAGGATTGGCGGGCGGTCTACCATCTGGCGCTCGACGAAGGGCTGATCCCGTTTTGGTATGACGAGGCGTGTTTCGAGGAGCCGACGCCGGGCCTGCTTAAGAAACTGGGCTTGCCGACGGAAATCGCGGCGGCGGAGTTGCGGATGAATCCGGTCTGGCGGCAGCGGCAGATCGGGCTGATCCGGCGACGGATTGACCGGCCGACGGCGCCGCAGATCATGGTAAATTCCCACGAGACGGACGGCTTGCCGGGGACGCTGAAGCGCGACGAGTTCGGAGTGCCGCCGGAAGCGGCGAAGCTGTTTACGGATTGGTTGAAGGCGCGCTACGGGACCGTGGCGGGGCTGAAGTCGGCGTGGAATTTCGGGCACACTCTGGTGCGGACGGCGGGGTGGAAAACCTGGGCCGAAGTGCGGCGCGGGGTGGTCGCGTTCGTGAACGCGGAGAAGCAGGACTACCGGCGGATCGTCGATGTGTATCGGTTTCGGGCGGACATGCATCTGGCGAAGATCGGCCGGATGCGGGACGCGCAGGCCGGGCGGGAACCGTCGGTGCCGGTGCGGGCGGGCGGGGAGATGAGCCTGTTTTTGCCCTTTGCGGCCCGGGCGACGGACATGGAAGGGATCGCGGGGCAGATGGCGGTCGCGGGTTCGTTTTACCCCTCGATGCATCCGGGCTGGCACTACGAAGAGGCGGATTTCGAGTTTACGCTGCCGACGTATTTGCAGGCTTCGCTGGCGGTGGACTGGTTCAAGGGCGGCTGGGCGGCGACGTGGGAATCAACGGGCGGGCCGCAGCAACTGAGCGGGGGCAAGGCGCCCTTCGTGCCGGAAGCGCGCGACAAGATCGCGGGATTCACGCTCGATGAGAACACGATCCAGCAACTGATGCTGACGTGGGTGGGCGCGGGCTTCCGGGGTTTCGGGCAATGGTGCTGGAACGCGCGGAGCTTTGGCTGGGAGGCGGGCGAATATGCGTTGCTCGACCGCAACCAGCAGCCCTGCGCGCGCACGTTTGCGGCCGGCCGGATCGCGACGGCCTGCACGCGGCTGCGCGACGAATTGTGGACGGCGCGGAAGGAGCCGCTCGTCGGCGTGTTTCAGGATTGGGAGAGCGATGCGTTTTGGGCGGCGGTGGCGGTGGGCGGACGCGACATGTATAAAGGTTTCCCGGTGCGCGCGCGGATCGGGGCGGGCCGGGCGCTGACCGAGGCGAACGTGCCGTGGGAGCACGTGACGGCGCGCAATCTGCGCGCGGGGCTGGCGGACCGCTACGCCGCGATCTACCTGCCCGCGCAGCTCGCGGTCGATGCCGGGCTGCTCGAACTTCTATGCGGTTACGTCGAGCGTGGCGGGCGGGTGGTGCTGGATGCGCCGGGAGCGTGGTATGGCTACGACGGCGCGCTGTTGCCGACGGCGGACGGGTCGCCGTTCGAGCGTCTCTTCGGTTGCCGCATCGGGGATTATCAGTTCTCGCGGGCGAACCATGTGGTGCACCGCGTGGGCGGGCACGCGCTCGCAGGCTTCGTGCTCGACCTGCAACGGACGCGGGCGCGGGCGGTGGAGAAATTCTCCGACGGCCGGCCGGCGGTGACGGAGCATCGGCTCGGGCGCGGCACGGCGGTGGTCATCGGCTACGCGGCGGCGTTGGGCTGCCACGTGTCGGGTGACGCGTGGTTGCAGGCGCGGCTGGTGAAACACGTGCTCGGCAAGCTCCGGTCGGCGTATGCGTGCGCGGGCGCGATGGTCTACCGGCTCGCGGCGCCGACGGCGGATCATTATTTTCTGATCAATCCCGGCGGGACCGCGCGGCGCGTGCGGCTCGACGTGCGGGGGCAACGCTACCGGCGCTGGGAAGATCCGGTGGCGGCGACGACGCTGCGGCGGGGCGAGACGCTGGCCCTGCCGGCGAACGGTGCGCGGTGGGTGCGCGCGTTGAAGTAGGGCGCCGGCCATGGTGACGCGGCGCGCATGGCTGGCGGTCGGGTGGTGGGCGGGCGGACTCGCGGCGTGGGCGGCGGAGCCGACGCTGGCCGACGGCTGGCGGGCGCTGGCCGAGGCCAAGGCAACGGAGGCGCGGGAGATTTTCCGGCAGGCACAGGCGCGACCGGCGGAGGCGCGGGCCGCGAAGCTGGGGGAAGCGGTGGCGCTGCTGACGCTCCAGCCGAAGACCACGGGCAACGTGACGGCGGCGCGGCGGTGTTGCGAAGAGCTGATCGCGGAGCGGGGCGACGACGAGTGGGCGGCGCGGGCGCATTATTTTCTGGGACGGATCGCGCAGCTGCACACCCAGCCGGTCGATTATGCGGGCGCGGCGCGGCACTACACGGAGCTCGCGGCGCGCTGGCCCGGGACGGAGCTCGCGCAACACGCGCTGGTGAGCCTCGCGCTCGGGCAACTGCTGGAGCCGGTGCCGGCGGCGGAGCGGGCGCGTCGCTACGCGGCGCTGCGGGCCCGCGAAGGCGAGTTGACGCAACCGGCGGCGCGGCGGGATTTCCACCTCGCGCTGGCGGATGCGTGCCTGGAATACGACCTGGGTCTGGAGCACGCACTGCATCATTCGTTGCAGGCGGAGGCGGCGGGCGTGGTGCAAGGGCAACGTCAGGCTTCGGTGCTGCTGCGGATCGCGGAGCTGGCGCGGACGCTCGGCCAACGGGAGCGGGCGCGGGAGTATTACGGCCGGTTTCTCACGCAGGTGAGGGGCGTCGACGTGCGGCTCGCGCTGGTGCGGGAGCGGCTAGCGGAACTCGGGGAGGCGCGGCCGTGAAGGGGCGCTTCGGAGCGAACCGATTCGCGCTCGCGCTGCTGGTGGGCGCGTTTGGGCTGGCGGCGTGGCAGGTGCTCGGCCGGGGCGGTGCGGTGGCGGGCTCCGACCGCGTGGTGGTGCGGCTGGCGCACGCGCAATTGGAGACGGGAATGCGCGAGGCGTTTGCCGCGCTGGCGGCGGACTACACGGCGCTGAACCCCGGGGTGACCGTGGAGCAGGTCGCGGTGCCGCGGCGGACCTGGGCGGCGTGGTTGCGGACGCAACTCGTCGGCGGGACGACGCCGGATCTCGTGCAATTGGTGGACAACGACCGCAGCCTCGTGCGGCGTTATTTTCAACCGCTCGACACCTGGATGGCTCAGCCCAATCCGCACAACGCGGGCACGCCGCTGGCGAGAGTGCCGTGGCAGGATACGTTCATCGCGCCGCTGGCGGAGCCGCCGGTTTACTGGCCGACGTTCTTCGGGGTCTATGCGGTGCCGACGACGCTGTTTACGATGCGCGTCTACTACAACCGCACGCTGCTGCGGGAGATCACCGGGGACGACGCGGCGCCGACGACCTACGAGGAGTATGTGGCGCTGTGCCGGCGGGTGCAGGACTGGGCGCAGCGGACAGGCCGGACGGTGTATCCGGTGGCGAGTTCGCGGATCACGCCGTCGGCGGATATTTTTTTCCAGCGGTTGTTCGAGTCGCAGACGCAACGCCTGATCGAGCGCATCGACCGGAGCCGCACCCTCGGCGGGGGCGGCGGGGCTGGCGGGGAAGTGCGGCTGAAGGCGCTCACGGAAGGCATCCGCGGCACATGGAAACTGGAAGATCCGGCGTTGCAGGCGAGCTTGCGGCTGGCGCGCGAGGCGGGCGGATTTTTTCAACCGGGGTTTCTCGCGGCAGACCGGGACGAGGCGCTGTTTTTGTTTTTGCAGGGTCGGGCGCTGATGATCGTGACGGGGAGCTGGGACTATCAAAGCATCACGGCGCAGGTGCCGTTTGAGACGGGCGTCTTGAAAATCCCGGTGCCGGCGCGGACGAACCCGGACTTCGGGCGCTTCGTGTTGGGGCCGTGGTCGGAGGCGAACACGTCGTTTCGCGGGGCGTTTGCGCTGGCGCGGACCTCGCGGCACCCGGAGGCGGCGATGGATTTCATGCGCTACCTGACGAGCGCGCGGGCGCACGAGAAATTTGCCCGACTTTGCGGCTGGCTGCCGGCGGTGCGCGGAGTGGAGCCGGCCGAGGCGGTGCGGGCGTTTTACCCGGAGCTGGGCGGCTACCCTCGGGGCTTTTCGTGGTCGACCGGCGTCGAGACGCAGAGGCTCTGGAGCACCTACGCGCACCTGCTCTTCGCGAGCGAGGACGGGGTGGCGGAGTTTACGCGGACGGTCGGGCCGCTGATGCGGGAGGCGTTGCTGGCGGACGAGACGAAGGAGAGCCGTGAGCTGGTGCCGACGTTGGCGGCGGCGGACGCGCAGGCGACGGCGGACTGGGCGCTCGGGGCCCTCGGGACGCCGTTGCTCACGCCGGCGAAACGCAGCGAGCTGTTTGAATCGCAGCACGCGCAGGAGCGCGACTGGCTGGTGTCACAGGGATTGCAGGCAACCTTCGGGCGGAAATGACGGCGTGAGGCGTGGGGCGGGAGGGGCCGGCTCTCCCCGGAGCGCGCGCAAGCGCGGTAGCCTACTCGGAACGGAATGTAACTCTTACTGCAGTTCGCGAATCTTGAGGTTCCGATACCAACAGTTGTCCTGATGGTAGGTGTGCATGATGTGACCGTCTATCTTGTCGCCGAAGCCGGGCTCGTTGGCGAATTTGCTCTTCGCGAGGCCGGCTTTGACGACTTCGCTGCCGAGTTCGTAGGTAAGGACGTTCTTGCCGTTGAGCCAGTGTTCGACGCGGTTGCCTTTCACGACCAAGCGGGAGGTGTTCCATTCTCCGATGGGCTTCGAGGGTTTGTCGGCGGCGGGCGGGAGGACGTCGTAGAAAGCGCCGGTCTGGCGGTGGGTGCCCTTCTTGCCATCCGGGTGTTCGGCGTCGTCGAGCATCTGGTATTCGTGGCCGGGGGACTTGGTCCGGGCCTCGGTGACGAAGTATTTCACGCCGTTGTTGCCGGCGGCGGGCAGTTTCCATTCCCAGGAGAATTCGAAGTCGCGGTATTTCTTCTCGGTGATGAGTTCGACGCCCTTGACCTTGGCGATGGCGTGGAGGGTGCCGTCTTTCACCTCCCAGCCGCCGGCGGGTTTACCGGCGTAGGGCTTCCAGTTGTTCAGGGTCTTACCGTCGAAGAGGAGGGTCCAACCAGCGGATTTCTCCGCGGCGGTGAGTGCGTTGTCGGCGGCGTGCGCGGCGGCAGGGGCAAGCGCGAGGGTGGCGAGGGCGAAGGCGCCGAGGGTGGCAAAACTACGGAGATGCATTGTGGGAAGGACGGCGGTTAACGCGGGAAGATGCACGCAAAAACCGAAACACGATTCGGAGGCAGGATGGCCGCAAAAAAGCGCAGAGGGCGCAAAAGATCGGAGGCGGGCAGAGGAGAGGCGACGTGGGCCCGCAGACGCGGCGGTTAGTTTCGGGCTTTTCGAGTCGGTGCGCGCGGGAGATCAGCGTCGTTGCGTGCGTCTGTGCGGGGACCGGAGCGCTACGGGATGGCGGAGGTGCGGTCGGATCGCGCGCGTGTGCGCCGACCTACGGAGGAGGCGGCGCCGCTCAGGCGAGCAGTTCCTTGACGACGTGGCCGTGGACGTCGGTGAGGCGGAACTGGCGGCCTTGGAACTTGTAGGTGAGTTGCTCGTGGTTGATGCCGAGCTGATGGAGGATGGTGGCCTGGAGGTCGTGGACGTGGACGCGTTTTTCAACGGCGTTGAAACCGAATTCGTCGGTGGCGCCGTGGATGTGGCCGGCTTTCACGCCGCCGCCGGCCATGAACTGGGTGAACGCATAGGGATGGTGATCACGACCCCAGGCTTTCACATCGTCGATCTTGCCCTGGAGGAACGGCGTGCGGCCGAACTCGCCGCCCCAGATGACGAGCGTGTCGTCGAGGAGTCCGCGTTGCTTGAGGTCGCGGATGAGCGCGGCGGAGGGCCCGTCGGTATCGGTGCACTGGATCTTGAGCTGGGTGTTCAGGTTGCGGTGCTGGTCCCAGCCGGCGTGCATGACCTGGATGAAGCGGACGCCGCGCTCGGCGAGGCGGCGGGCCATGAGACAGTTGTAGGCGTAGCTGCCCTGGCGGCGGACATCGGGGCCATACATGGCGAGGGTGGCCTCGGACTCCTGGGAGAAATCCGTGAGCTCGGGAACGCTGGCCTGCATCTTGTAGGCCATCTCGTATTGGGCGATGCGGGTGGCGATCTCGGGGTCGCCGAAATCCTCGCGCTTGATTTCGTTGAGGTGGGCGAGGTCGTCGAGCATCCCGCGGCGGACGGTGCGGCTGAGGCCGGCGGGGTTGGAAAGGTAGAGCACGGGATCGCCGCTGCCGCGAAAGGGGACGCCCTGATACTTGGTGGGAAGGAAGGCGCTGCCCCAGTAGAAGTCGTAGAAAATCTGGCCGCAACTGGCCTCCTTGTCGCGGGAAGTCATGACGACGAAGGCGGGGAGCTCCTCGGTCTCGCTGCCGAGGCCGTAGCTGAGCCATGCGCCCATCGAGGGGCGGCCGGCCTGCTCGGAGCCGGTGAGGAAATAGTTGATGCCGGGCGCGTGGTTGACGGACTCGGTGTGCATCGACTTCACCCAGCAGAGGTCATCGGCGATCGCGGAAATCTGCTGGAGAAAATCCGAAATCCAGGCGCCGGATTGGCCGTGTTGGGCGAACTTCGTGATTTCGCCGAGGACGGGTCGGGCGGTCTGGCCGCCGGTCATGGTCGAGAAACGTTTGCCGCCGGTGAGTTCGTCGGGGATCTGGCGGCCGTGCCACTCGCGGAGCTTGGGCTTGTAGTCGAAGAGATCGACGTGGGACGGGGCGCCGTTTTGAAAAAGGTAGATGACGCGCTTGGCCTTGGGGGCGAAGTGCGGAAGCCCGGGCAAGCCGGGGACGACGGTGCGGGCGGGAATACCGGGCGCGGGGGTGAGAGCGGCGAGGGCGGATTTGCCGAGGAGGCTGGAGAGGGCGGCAGTGCCGAGGCCCATGGCGCTGCGGCCGAAGAATTGGCGGCGGGTGTGGAGGGCTTGGCCTTCGAGGAGAGGATTCATGGCGGAAATGCGGAGTGCGGAGTGCGGAGGGCGGAATCAGGGGGAATTGCGGAGTGCGGAATGCGGAGTGCGGAGTGCGGAATACGGAGTGCGGATTTTTTCCGAGGGGCTACTCTTTGGAGAGCGTCTCGTCGAGGTTGAGGACGAGGAGGCACAGGGCGGTCCAGGCGGCGTGTTCGACGGGGTTGAGCGAGGCGGGGCGGGGGGCCTCGCCGGTGCGGGACAAATCGCCTGCGGCGGCAAGGTCGGCGGCGAACTCGGCGCGGAGTTTTTTGAGGCGACCGAGGAGGACGCCACGCTCGCGGGCATCGGGTAAGCGGGCGGTGGCGAGGTTGAAGGCCTCGTCGAGCCGGGTCTCGTCGCGAGCCAAGGGAGCGGCGAGGACACGCTGGGCCATGACGCGGGCGGCCTCGACGAAGGCGGGGTCGTTGAGGGTGACGAGGGCGTGGAGAGGGGTGTTGGTGCGGCCCTGTTTGACGGAGCACACCTGACGGGCGCCGGCGTCGAAGAACGTGGTCGGGCCGACGATGCGGCGCCAGTAGACGTAGAGGCTGCGGCGGTAGAGGGCGTCGCCCTTGTCCTGATCGTAAGCCTTCAAGCCGAAGGTTGCTTCCTCCCAGATGCCGCGCGGTTGGTAGGGTTTGACGGACGGACCGCCGCGTTGCTCGACGAGGAGACCGCTGGCGGCGAGGGCCTGGTCGCGGATCATCCAAGAGGGCAGGCGATGGCGGGTGCCGCGGGCGAGCAGGCGGTTCTCCGGGTCGCGCTCGTGGGTGGCGGCGGTCATGCGGGAGGACTGGCGGTAGGTGGCGCTGGTGACGATGAGGCGCTTGAGGGCCTTCTGGTCCCAGCCGGTGGCGACGAATTCGGTGGCGAGCCAGTCGAGCAGCTCGGGATGGGAGGGCGGCTCGCCTTGCACGCCGAAATCCTCGGCGGTCTTGACGAAGCCGTGACCGAAAAACGCCTGCCAGGTGCGGTTGACGGCGGTGCGGGCGGCGAGGGGATTGGCGGGCGAGACGAGCCAGCGGGCGAGGTCGAGGCGGTTGAGCCGCTGCGCGGGCGAGCCGACGGCGGTTTCGGCGGTGGGCGGCACGCCGCCGAGAATCTCGGGGATGTGACCGTAAACGCGGACGTTGGTGCGGGCCTCGTAACTGCCGCGTGCGAGGACGACGGTCTCGCGCGGGGTGTCGAGCTGATCCATGATCATCACCTTGGTGATGTTGGCGGCGGCGTAGTCGCGGGCGCGGATGGCGTCGAGGAGGGTTTGCAGGTGCGCGGCGTAAACCGGATCGGGCGCGGTCTCGCGATAGTGGGGGAGGGCCTCGAGGAGGGTGACGATGCCGCGTCGGCTCGGCGCGACCTTGGCGAGGACGGCATGGAGGTTGCCGGGGAGCTTGAGGGCATCGGGGGCCTCGCCGAGCGGAACGCCGGCGGGGCGGGGGAATTTTTTCAGTTCGAAGGCCTCGAGCTCCAGGCCGACGGCTTCGAGGCGGGCTTGCGCGGTCTTGGAGGCGTCGAGTTCCTTTTCGGTGGAGAGATCGAGGACGGGCGCGAGGTGGCCGCCGCGCGCGCTGCCGCTGGCGCTGCCGTTTTCGGACATTTGGTTAAAGATGTCGAACATCGCAAAGTAGTCGGTCTGCTTGAGCGGGTCGAACTTGTGGTCGTGGCAACGGACGCAGTTGAAAGTCATGCCCAGCCAGACGGTCGCGGTGGTCTCGACGCGGTCGAAGACGTTTTCGACGCGGGTCTCCTCGGCGATGCGGCCGCCCTCGCCGTTGAACATATTGTTTCGGTTGAAAGCGCTGGCGATTTTCTGGTCGCGCGTGGCGTTGGGGAGGAGGTCGCCGGCGAGCTGTTCGATGGTGAACCGGTCGTAGGGCAGGTTGGTGTTGAGGGCGTTCACAACCCAGTCGCGCCAAGGCCACATGGTGCGTTCGGGGTCGCCTTGGAAGCCGTTGGTGTCGGCGTAGCGGGCGATGTCGAGCCAGTCCCAGGCCCAGCGTTCGCCGTAGCGGGGGGAGGCGAGGAGGCGGTCGACGAGATCGGGGAATGCGGATTGCGGATTGCGGAGCGAGTCGGCGACGAAGGCGGCGACTTCGGCGGGGGTGGGCGGGACGCCGGTGAGATCGAGGGCCACACGGCGGATGAGGGCGGCGGGCGGGGCCTCGGGGGAAGGGGCGACGTTTTCCCGGGCGAGCTTGGCGAGGACGAAGGCGTCGATGGGGTTGGGGGAAAGCTGAGAGCTGAGAGTTGAGAGCTGA